>JAGLTY010000015.1 GCA_023135025.1 Bacteroidales bacterium
TGGGCAGAAAGTAGGTAACAGATGCTTTCATGCCTGCCTGGAAGAACGTAAATCCTCCTGTGAGTACAAAGGCTGCTGAAAACCGCAGGAAAATCTTCCAGTAACTTCCCTCCTGGTGATGTTTTGATGAAGTGGCCGGGGTAAACCGGGCATTTCTAAAGTTGAACCAGAGAATCACTGAAGCCACAAAACCGAGCGGCATCATTCTCCAGGTCCCTTCCAGTCCCCACCAGCTGATCACCCCAAGGATAATCATGGGTCCGGCTGTGCGTGCCAGTTCCCCTCCCACCATGTAATAGCTCATCCCCTTGCCGGTCCGGCTGCCCGAAAGCTGTTTCACCATCACAGGGGTGGGAATGTGCCAGAGTGTGGAGCTGATCCCCGAAAAGAAGAGGAGTATGGCCAGGAAGGTATAGCCGGGAGCCACACCGATCAGGCTCATAAAAACAGCTGTAAGGGCAGGTGAGAAGATCACCATATACCGCATCACCGGACGCTCGGCCATGATGCCGATCAATGGATTGAAGAGGGAGGGGATCCGCTGTATCACCGCCAGCAGTCCGGTCAACCCGTAACTGATTCCCAGTTTATCAATGATCAGGGGCAGGGCAGGTGCCAGGAAAGCGGTGTAGCAATCATGCACAAAGTGGGCCGCTGACATGGTCAGCACCCTCCCTTTTTCAAATCCGTCCCTGGATCGTTTCATCAGCCGGTGATCAGGTTGATGATCAGTTCTGTGAGTTTGGGAGCAGTTTTTTCAGCAGCTTTGATCACATCCTGATGGGTTAGTTTCTGGATCTTCCCCGGGACCCCCAGATCGGTAATCACCGAAACAGCAAAGATGTTGATACCCATCTGGTGGGCAGCTATTGCCTCGGGAACAGTGGACATACCTACTGCATCCCCCCCGATAATACGTAAGTACTGGTACTCCTTGGGAGTTTCCAGAGTGGGTCCTGTAACGCCCACATAACATCCCTCCTGGATTGGTATCTGAAGCTTTTTCGAAATTACTCTTGCCTTTTGAAGCAGTTCAGGATCGTAGGTTTGACTCATATCAGGGAACCTGGCACCAAATTCGGGCTCATGTTTACCTACAAGCGGATTGGGCATCAGGCAGATATGGTCATTGATCACCATGATGTCACCGATCTCAAATTCCGGATTCATGCCTCCGGCCGCATTGGAGACAACCAGGGTTTTGATCCCCAGTAACTTCATTACCCGGATGGGAAATATCACCTCTTGCATCTTATACCCCTCGTAATAGTGAAACCTCCCTTGCATGACCAGGACGCGCTTTTCGCCCAGTTTTCCGGAGATTAGTTTCCCCTCATGCCCTTCGACTGTGGAGACCGGGAAGTGTGGAATGGACTGGTAATCTACCACATGCTCTACCTCCAGGTGATCTACCATTTTTCCAAGTCCGGTCCCCAGGATAATGGCTGTGTCGGGGATCTCATGAATCTTCTCCCTGATATAGGATACTGCTTCTTTTATTGCTGTTAACATAGTTTAAAATTTGTCGGTCAAATTCATCTTTATCATCATTCAGGAAATGTACATAGATGCGTACTGCATGCAGGGCATCCCGGACTTCCGGTTCAGGATCATGATCCCGAATCCTCATGGCATCCTTTTCGGTGGTCAGGACCAGGATCTCCTGATGTTTCTTTTTTAGCTCATGATATGTGCTGGAGATCTTCTTAATGTCTTTCCGGGAATAGTGGTGGTGGTCAGGAAAAGAGAGTTCAATCATATTGGTATTGATGCTCCGTGCATATTGCCGGAGCGGACGCGGGTTGGCAATTCCGGTAACGATCAGGACGCCACCCACCTGTTTTTTAAACCATGCAGCATCTCTTCTGGTTGTATCCGGAAAAACTGGTGAAAGATCGCCATATCGCATGGTGGTGAAATAGAGGTGCTGGCCGATGGAGAGGTCCATCCTGTTCACATACTCCCGAAGTTCCATTGGTTTTATTCTTTCAGGCGACCGGGTTACCAGGATGATGTTGGCACGGTTGAGGTTGCTGGCCGGTTCTCTCAGCATACCGGCCGGAAGCAGCCGGTCACTGTCTATGGGGCGGGTATAATCGATGAGAAGGATAGAAAACCCGGGTTTGACGGAGCGATGCTGGTAGGCATCGTCCATCAGGATCACCTCCACCGGGGGAGCCTGTTTCATCAGCAGTTTTATCCCGTTTGACCGCTTTCGGTCCACCGCAACTGTTATTCCAGGAAACCGTCTCTTGATCTGGAGGGGTTCATCTCCGATTTCGTCTGCTGTTGATTCTATGGAAGCGATTCTGAAATCCCTGGTTTTTCTTTTATAGCCCCGGCTCAGTGTGGCTACGCTGAACTCATTGTCGAGCAGTCCGGCCAGGTACTCCACATGTGGAGTTTTCCCTGTTCCGCCCACGGTGATGTTTCCCACCGAGATCAGGGGGATCTTAAAACAGGAAGATTTTAGAAAACCATTGTCATAAAGGATGTTCCTGATCCAGATCACTGCGCCGTAGAGCCAGGAAAAAGGGATCAGAACGACCTTCCAGTTATTGCGACCGGTTCTATTCATGAGTGATGATCCGATATCTCAGGTATGGTTGTGCCTTGCAAATGGTTAATGCAGCTCAATTTCATAAGGCATGATGGCCTGTATACCATGCATGTTCCGGATTTCCTGAATTTTTCTGTAGTGGCGATACTCTTCACCAAGTTCACGTCTCAGGATGCGGTCGGTTCGTACCATGGCACCCCCGGTGAGCTGATTCATAATAGCTGTCATGGGATCTTCCAGTCTGGGAAGCGACTGAACACGGTAGTTCTCAAGTCCGGCCATCTCTGCCGCCACTTCGATAGATTTTTTCAGTCCGCCATACATATCAATCAACCCCAGCTCCAGGGCATCCGATCCTGCCCAGACCCGACCTCCGGCAATGGCGTCGATCTCGTCGTACGATTTTCCCCGTCCATCGGCAACGATATTCACAAAGTTGGTATAGAAATCATCGATCATTTTCTGAACAATCAGACGCTCGTTAGGATCGAGGGGATCCATGGCGGTCAGGATATTGGCATTTTCATTTGTTTTTACCACATCGGTAGTGATACCCAGTTTTTCGTTCATCAGCTTTTGCACATTGGGAAACAGTCCGAATACTCCGATGGAACCGGTAATGGTCCCGGGTCCGGCCAAGATGGTGTCGGCAGGAGCTGCAATGTAATACCCCCCCGAAGCGGCTACATCGCCCATGGAGGCCACCACAACTTTTTCTTTGGCCGCCAGCATCACTTCCCGGTGTATCACGTCAGATGCCGATCCACTGCCACCACCGGAATTGATCCTGAAAACGATGGCCTTTACCGATTTGTCTCTCCGGGCTTTCCTGATGGCCTTGGAGATGCGTTCCGAACTGATGTAACCCTCACCGGCATTTCCATCCACCACACTACCCATGGCATAGATGACCGCCACTTTATCTTTACTGTACTCTTTCTTCTTTTTCACAGGAGCATCCTTATATTTCTTCAGTGAGACGGCTTCCAGGTCCTCCTTCTCTTCCACACCCAATTTCTCTTTCATCAGGGTGAGCATCTCATCATAATAGATCAGTCCATCTATCATTCCGGTCTCTATCAGTTGATCCGAATCGATGGTCGCCATTTCATCGGCAATCTGGTTCAGCTTCTCTGCTGAAAGGCCACGACTTACAGAGATATCTTCAATGATTTTACCCCAGAGGGCCCCAACATATCCTTCGATCTGTTCCCTGTTCTCTTTGCTCAGGTCATCTCTCAGAAAGGGTTCCACCGCCCCCTTATAGGTCCCGTGCCTGATCACCTGCATCTCCACCCCGATCTTCTCCAGGGCTTTCTTGTAGAACATCACCTGGGCGCTCATTCCGTTAAACAGGAATATCCCTTTCGGGGTCATAAAGATACTATCGGCTACAGAGGCCAGATAATAGGACTTCTGGGTATAGGCATTGGAATAGGCATAGATAAATTTCCCGCTCTCCTTAAAATCCAGCATGGCTTCACGAATTTCCCCCAGGGTGGCGATTCCGGCCTTGACACCACCAAGATTCAGAAAGATTCCTTCGATATTTTCATCTGTTTTGGCTTTGTTCAGGTCCTTCAGGATCTGGTTCAGCCCCATGGTTTTATCATATATGAAATTGCCCGAGAAAAGAAGAGCAAAAGGATCCTCATTGGTGCGGTCGAGAATCTGTGCATTGAACTTTGCCACCAGCAGGGAGTTCTCTTTTACCTCCACTGGCGCTTTGGAGGTGGAGGCAGCAACAATACCCATGAAGATCAAAAAGACCAAAACAGTCATAATAACCAGACCAGTAATGGTTGCCAGAAGGCTGCTCAGAAAATTTTTCATATATGCAATTTTTGAAGCAGCAATGTACTAAAAATGTGCTTGATATTAAATACCTTAGTTTGAGGAAAAGATGAATATGATTTACCTTTCACTGGGAAGCAACCTGGGCCACCGTGAGCAGCATCTTGAAGAGGCGATGAAGCTGATTCAAAGCCGGATCGGTGGGATTGAAAGTGTCTCCCGGTACTATGAATCGGAACCCTGGGGTTATTCCAGTGAAAAAAGGTTTTTTAACTGCTGTTTATCGGTACGAACCACTCTCGGTCCGCTCCTTCTGCTGGATCAGTTACTGGAGATTGAGAAAGAGATGGGCAGACAAAGAGGAGGGATGGGCTACAGCGACCGGGTGATTGATATTGACCTGCTGCTCTATGGCGATAGTCAGCTGGATCATCCCCGGCTAACACTTCCGCATCCTTCCATGGGAGACAGAAGGTTTGTGTTGGCTCCGCTGGCCGAAATAGCACCCGAACTGATCCATCCCGTTGCCGGCATATCCATCAGTAAGATGTTGCAACAGTGTACCGATCAATCAGAGGTCACACCATTGCATCATAGGAGAAGTTCTTCCCAGAACATATAGAATCCCGTATAGATGATTGACCATAACAGGTTTGAAACGATCAGATAAAGGAATTTGGTTTTCGAGGTGTAGTAATACCTGACCATCAGGAAAACCCCCACCGGGATGGAGAGCAGGAAGGGAGTGATCAGAGCAATCCCGAACAATCCGTATTTCTGCTTGATTCGTACAATCCGCCGATTTTTCCGGGTGAAGATCTTTTTTACCTGCTGTTCATCTTCCAGGATTTTCCGGTTCGCTCTTCTGAATGTCCGTTTCCACCAGTCGATCATCTTTTCGGAGAGAAATGCGAAAAAGTAGATCCCTGCTATACCCCCCACATTGGTCCAGAGAATGGTCTCTGCAAAACTGAATTCAAACTGTACAATGACCAGGGGAAATGTGGCAGCAAACTTAAAGGAACTAAAGAGTATGATAATTAGAATCTGAACCAAAATGCAACGAGTAATTAAACGATCAAACCTTCATCTGCGAAACTAAAATAGGATTTATCTGCAATAATTACATGATCCAATAGTTTAATTTCGAGCATTTCAGCTGCTTTTTTCAGTTTCTCGGTGATTTTCACATCGGCATCGCTGGGGTGGTTGTTGCCCGACGGGTGGTTGTGACAAACAATGATGGATGAGGCCAGGCTATCCAGTGCCTTTTTCAGAATGATCCTGGTATCGATGACCGTTCCTGAGAGCCCACCCTGGCTTACTTTATACTTTCCCACCACCCTGTTGGCCCGATTGAGCATCAGCAACCAGAACTCCTCATGTTGCAGGTCGCCCATCAGTGGGTGAAAAAGGTTGAAGACCGTTTCACTGGATTTGACCGGTATCTTTTCGGGATGCTGCATTCCGGCCCTCCTGCGACCCAGCTCCATGGCTGCAAGCAGGGTGATCGCTTTTGCCGGACCCACCCCTTTGATTCTGACCAGGTCGCTGATGCCCTGCCGTCCCAGCAGTTGAAGACTGTTCCCGGCACCTTTCATGATCAGTCTGGCCAGCTCTACCGCAGTCATATTCTTTGTTCCGGAGCCCAGTAGAATGGCAATAAGTTCGGAATCGGAAAGATATTGCACCCCGTTGACCATCACTTTCTCCCTGGGGCGCTCCTCCACCGCCCAGGTGGTCAGGGCATGTGAGTTGTAGCTGTTCATGTTCCTGTTTTACTCCTTAATATGCCAGAATGGGAAACATCAGTGTAGAGAGCCCTCCTCTCTTGGGTGAAATAGAAAAAGGCCATCCACAGATGTGAACGGCCTTTCAAATATCATGGTGGTGAATAACCTTACAGGCTGTTCACGTGTTTTGCAAGCTTTGACTTGAGGTTGGATGCCTTGTTCTTGTGAATCACATTGTTCTTGGCAAGCCTGTCAAGCATGGAAACAACTTCTGAATACTGCTCTGTTGCGGCCTCCTTATCGGTAGTTCCGCGTAGTTTCTTTACGGCGCTTCTTGTGGTCCTGGCGTAATACCTGTTTTTTACACGTTTCGACTCTGTTTGCCTGATCCTCTTCTTCGCTGATAAATGATGTGCCATATCGCCTTATAATTTATTTGGGGATGCAAAAATAGTGATTAATTTGAATGATACAAACAATTTACCGCAAAAATATATAGCTATTTGCATAGCTTTTTGGTACTTATCAGTATGGCTGTCACATTGGCAACGGATATCAGGAGGATTAGCCCCAGGGCAGTGCCGTAGATTATACCGTGCAGCGATGGGGAGATATTCAAGCTCCATGTTTCTGCTGTTTGATGAAGCTGCCCGGCAAGGAGGGAGGTGAGCAGCAATGAGAGACCGGTGATTCCGGCCATCAACAGAAGCAGAAGCAGGATATAGGGACGACTGATCTCCCGGTAATGGAACCCCAGTTTATTGAGTCTCCGTATTTTTTCAGATGAGCGGCTGATCATCAACTGGAGACTGAGGAGGAATACCAGGAAGGCGAGTCCGATAATGATTGCGGCCACGATTACCAGGAAGCTGATGATAAATTTGAGTATGATATTCATACGGCTGCTTTTCAGCTTCTCCCTGATGGTATCATAACCTTTCTCTTCAAGGAACCTGATAATGTTGGGATCGGTGGGATTTTTTGATACCAGTATCACCTGCGAGGGATCGTTCTTTTTAAAGTATCCGTATTTCTGGTTGGCCCACTCCAGGAAGTCGAGTGGTACCAGTATGGAGTTGACGCGGTTGCTGAAACCTACAATCCGTCCCTGGTAGTCATCATAGTTACCGCGGCCCTGACCCTTGAGCCTCAGTTTGAAATCGATCATGGAGATAACTCCTTTTGGAATCTGCGGAAGGCCCTGGCTGGGTGCAAACCCAAAGTTATAGAGGTTGAGGTAGTCCTGCGGAATGATTACGGGGATGGTACCCTTTTCGGGATCCCAGTGCCACTCTTCCGATTTCACATCGATGAATTCGTTCGGAATCGATTCAAAGAAGAGGTCGGTAATGAAATCGGGGAACCTCTCATTCTCGGTATACGCACTTACTGGAAACTCGTTTGAATTGAACGCTGCCACCTGGTCGGCAAAGGGCTGGGCTTTGATCTCTTCAATCTCTTCCGGCGTGAAGCCCACCCTGGAGAGCCCCAGTGTCTGACCGATATTTACTTTTTTGTTGATCACAATATATTCAGGATCGAGAAGATCACGGTTTTCAGAGAGGACCGATTTGATATCCATATAGAACTGAATGCCCGCCAGCAGCAGAACAAATCCCGCCAGGGTTCCCAGAAACGCCCCCAGAAGGTGCGCCCTGCTGTGATCCTTCCACAATATCTGGTAGAGGAGTCTCATAGCTTTAACCTTACATCGGCATTTGGAAGCCCGGTTTCATTAAGTGAGGTGAGGATCAATCCTGCATCACGGACCTCACACTCTTCACGGATCAGATGGTAGGCAGTGAGGCTGTTTTCCCGGTCCATATGACTGAAACATTCATCAGCCAACAGGAAGTTGAAGGGTTGACAGAGTGCGCGAATGATGGCCACCCGCTGCTGCTGTCCAAATGAGAGGATACCGGCTTTTCTCTGTAGAAAAGGATCAATTCCCAGCACCCGGGCCATCTCCATGATTCTTTCATTAGAATGGTAACCGGTCATTTCATTTTTTAGCCGGATATTTTCGAGGGCTGTCAGGTCATCAAACAGCTCAAGCCCCTGGAAGATAAAGGAGAGTTCGCTTTTCCTGATGGACGACCACTCTTTCAGGGTGAATGATACCAGTTCCCGGTCATCTATAGTGACAACTCCCTGGTAGTCGGTACGGATTCCATAGATCACCGAAAGAAGGCTTGTTTTTCCCCTTCCTGAGGGAGCCTCGACCAAATAATACTTTCCCTGTTCCAGCAATAGCGATTCTGCCTCCCATACTTCCGAGCCGGAGGTATCCTGCTCCAGCATTGGCAGGGGAATCATCTTTTCAAACCGGATGGTCATGTATAGCGATTCAGGACAGGCACCCTATTCCGGAGTGTCAACCATTTTCATGATGGTATAGAGACTGTTCTCTGACGGGTTATTGGTCTTCACCACAATCTTGTTTTTGTAGTTGCTGGCACATACACCCAGGTAATCAAATGGGTCCGTAAAACGTTCGATCCACTGCTGCCTCTGGGGATTCTGACCGAGTAATCCCTGCACCATGGCCGGGTATTGGGCCAGGTCGAGATTGACAAACATGCCAAGCGATCCATCTGCAAAATCACCAAACCTGGAGCTTGTCAGCGGTTTTTCATAGGTTCCTCCCTTAATAGCATCCTTATACCCTTTTGCATTGGTAATCACCAGTATATCGTTGATGATGCCACTGTAGATTTCATTACCCTGCATGTTAATAATAAAGAAATCACCCTCCTCTTCGACCGGAGCCATCCCCTGGACCGTCTCCATCAGTTTTTCCTGCAAAGCCTTGCCATTCACCCCGATTCCAAGGAATATTTCCAGCGGAATCATGGCTTCTCCTTCAACACCGTTTATGGCAATGGTAAAATCGCCGGAAATGGCATCCAGCAGATCCTTAATCTCCATTCCGGTGACCATTTCAACCTTTGTACTCATGGTGTCAAGTTCCGGGGGAGCGAATTTCTCTATCATCTGTTGTGCTTTCGCCAGGTCCATGGACCCCGCAACAGCCAGTAACAGGTTGCCTCCCGGAGCCAGGTTCAGCATATCCTGGTTGAGGGCGGGTTTCATTACAAGGAACTCCTCGATATTTTTTTCTACCTCTTCGCTAAAGTGGGTCTCCCCGTTAATATTCATCTCTCCATTGGCAAAATCGATGTAGATCTGTGCATAATTATGGTAGAGGGCAACCGGGAAATCAGGCATATCATTACCAACTATTTTCTCTACGATATCGAACATTTCATTGGAAGAGACCCAGATATTGAGGTCCTTCATCTTTCCAAGGAAATCCTTGAAATCGACCAGGCTGGTAATGGCCTCCTCTTTGACCGGACTGAACATTTCATCGAGTGTTTCGGTAAAGTAGGATGTTTCAAATTCATCATGATCGGGTGAGGCCAGTACAATCATCTGCTTGTTATTCCAGGCAATGATGCCTTGATTGTCCGGCTGTACCCAGGTGTACACCTCATTGGTCTGAAACTCTTCACTGATACCCTCTTTGATTTTGGAGAGGGTAGTTTCGAATTTCTTCATATCTTTCATCCCGGCTACCACACCTATGATGGGCGCTTTCTCCTCCATTTTGATGAAAACATAGGCATATTCATTCACCATTAGCCCTGTACTCAGTGGGTTATCAAGGATCTGACTCCAGATTTCATCTTTCACCTTCTCCTTGATGGAGGCAAAGGTGTTGATCTGACTTTTTGTGTGGATCTGCATGGGATGCAGCGAAACCACAGCAATGGCGTCATCTGGAATGCTGTGAACAAACTCGGGCGACTTTTTCGAACAGGAAGAAAAGGCCAGAGCGGCCACCCATACGAAGACTATGAATAATCTTTTCATGGAAATTCAATTTGATTTGTAAACAGGAATAAAGATACAACATTAATGATACGGGCTTCATATCAGCAGGAAAAGAGTGGGCCGTTTTGTAAACAAAAAAACCCCGGTATGTCCGGGGCATTGATGATAAGATCGTCTCTCTTTTGGAGGTGTGGAATTTAAAAGTAGTAACGTATACCGATACCTCCTCCAAAATAGAAATCGGTACCGGGAAGCAGGCTTAACCCGGGTGCAATCTCTGCAAAGATTTCCAAAGGAGCCCCCTCAAACTGGTATGCAAGGCCTATGGGTACACGTATACCCAATCCCAGTTCAGAAGCAAAGTTAACAAAGGCACCAATACCAAAATAGAGAAGAAGTTTGCCTTCGCTTACACTGATAAGATCGTAATTGTGAAACAGGAAGTCAGCATGCAGATGGAGAAATCCGGCACCGGCAAAGGACCATGCAACAGCCCCATCAATGGCGGTATTCTCACTGGTCCACACCTTTGCACTCAGTCCGGTAGGCTCTCCAAAAATGGCACCGAGACCAAATCCACTGTCCTGTGCAAACAGGCCTAAAGAGAAGAGAGCAATAATAGAAACAAGAAATAGTTTTTTCATAATATTTAGGTTGATCAGTTTAATATTGGAGGGCAAAATTAGTAATAAACATTCCAAAATTCCTACTAAATAACAGCAAAATGCTGTAATTGTTCTGCATGTATGCGTTTTACCAGGTCCTATCCTTCAGGTAGCCATCCAGATCAGCTTTTGACATGGGCAGCTCATCCGGATTGTTCTCCACCCATTCCAGAAAGGCTTTTTTGATTTCATCGGTCCACCGACCATCGATCTCCCCTGGTGTATAGACTCCCTTCTTCAGCATTTCATGTCCGAATAGATCACGCAGCATGATAAATTCGGAACGTACCACAACCTCTTCGGCCAGGTGTGCAGGAATGAATAGGACGCCCGTCTGTTTGGCCAGAACTACATCGCCGGGAAACACCGTGGCCCTGCCGATCCGGATGGGGACATTGATACCCATCAGCATACTCTCCATCAGATAGGAGGGATCGAATCCCCTCACAAATGCATTGAACCCTTCGATTTTGGAGAGTCCTTCCATATCGCGCGATCCCGCATCAAAAACAACTCCGTTGCCCGAATTGGCAAAGATGGCATTGCCCAGGTTATCACCGATCAGTGTTCCATCCAGAACCTTCCCGAATCCATCGGCTACATATACATCGCCCTGCTGAAGTGCATCTATGGGCCAGGAGTTCATGGCTCCCACCCGGCCCTGTTCATGACCTTTTTCTGTGAAGCGATCCATCACCTCAGGCCTCTTTGGCATATACCGGGCGGTCAGCGCCCTTCCAACAACGGGCCGATCATCGTGAAGAATGACCCAGTTGCCTTCGAACTGGTTGTGGTATCCTTTGGAGCGAAGCACCCCCCACGCCTCTTCAATAGAGATCTTTTTTATTCTTTCAAGTATCTCAGCAGGTACTTTTGGCCGACCATCATCAAACCGCTCCCCACTCCATTCGCTGGTGTAATAGATCAATTCATCGGCGGTATTGAAGAATTGAGCGTTGGCATTCAGACAGATTACCAGGAGGATGGTTGTTGCAAGAATTAAGGACTTTTTCATAGTTCTATTATTAACAGGTTACTGGATTAATAAGTTAGCACGCTTATTGCGTTTGCGTTAGAGGGTCAGGAGGATTCGGGTACCGGGGTCTGATTTTCAGATTTGCGTCGCCACCAGGTGGCCAGGGAGCTTCCGGTGATATTCATCATGGGGCCGAATACTGCAGGAGCCAGGCCAATGGTGGCTACCCTCCCCATCTGCAGCGCGATCCCCGAGGCGAGTCCACCATTCTGCATCCCCACTTCCAGGGCAATGGTACGGCAGGACTTCTCATCCATCCTGGCCAGTTTGCAGATCCAGTAACCCAGGAAATAGCCGGCTGAATTGTGCAGCAGGCAGGCCAGGATCAGCAGAAAACCGATCTCCATCAGACTGTCGCGTCCGGCAGCTGTTATCACCACAATAATCACCCCGATCCCGGCCATGGAGAGAAATGCCATCAGCTTATCAAGTGCAACTTTGTTACCGCCGGCCACTTTTTTAAAGAGTAGTGCAGCGACGATTGGAAGGAGAAGGAACCAGAGCGCATCCTTCCCGAACTGTATGAATGCTGCACCTGCTGCCAGGTCGGTGGTCTGCAAAAGGATCAGGTTCTTTCCTGCAATAATCAGAAGGTAAACCACCCCCTGGAGCATCCTGCTTTTAAGGTTCTCTTTGCCATAGGCCATGGCATTGAACATCAGTCCGCCCACTATTGGGAGGATCACAATATTGATAATGCTCAGCATCATGCCCCAGAAGTCAATGGGTACAAATTGTCCCGCCAGCAATTTCATAAGCGAAGGGGTGATCAGCGGTGCCAGCATGGTGGCCACTGCGGTCAGGGTGACCGACAATGCAAGGTTGGCTCTGGCAATAAAAGACATCACATTGGAAGCCAGTCCGCTGGGAGAGGAACCTACCAGTATGATTCCGGCAGCCACTTCGGGAGGGAATCCAAAGGTGGTGGCAATGATAAACCCGATGATTGGCATAATGGTAAACTGACAAACAAGACCCACCAGTACACCCTTTGGCATTTTTACCACCCCGGCAAAATCCCGGAAACTCATCTGTGATCCCATGCCGAACATGATGATCTGGAGCAGGGGTACAATGGTTGCTTTCAATTCAAAATGGCCCCATTTGATAAAAAACCCGGGATAGAACATGGAGATGGTGACCGCAGCAAAGATCATGATGGTATAGGAAAATCCTTTGGAGATGGGATTTCCCCGCACGCCAAAGGCGAGGAGTACAAAAAACGCGATCAAAAGGGGTCCGGTGAAAATTTTGCTATGGGAGAGGATTGCCACCAGGAACAGTGCCAGGAAGAGGCCTGCCAGGCCCAGTAACAATTTGAAAAGATTTTTTTTCTTCATAGAAGGACAGGGAAGATATGAAGTAATTTAATAATTTGTATGGTTTTACTAACAGAACGTATTATGGAATCGCACAAAAATCGCAGGTCGTTCCTGAAAAAGGCCGGATTGGGCGGATTGGGACTGGGAATGGTTATGCATGCGTCCGCTGAGGAGCAGGTTGATTACCTTACCCAGAATGTCAGTCGCTATTCCGGACCCGCCGACCTGAAAATTTCGGATATGCGCATTGCGCAGGTGGGCAACGTACCCATTGTTAAGATCTATACCAACCAGGGGGTGCACGGACTGGGTGATGTTCGTGATGGGGCCGATAAGCGGTATGCCCTGATGCTGAAGAGCCGGATCCTGGGAGAGAATCCCTGCAACGTGGAACGGATTTTTAAGATCATCAAGCAATTTGGAGATCATGGACGACAGGGAGGTGGGGTCTCGGGTGTGGAGATGGCTCTGTGGGACCTGACCGGGAAGGTGTATAATGTGCCGCTCTATCAGCTGCTGGGTGGGAAATACCGCGATAGGGTACGGATCTATGTGGATACACCAACGGTAAATGACCCGGAGGAGTTCGCCAAAAGGATGAAGGGCCGCATTGACCAGGGTTTTACCATTATGAAAATGGATATAGGGATAGGTCTTATTAAGGAGATACCCGGTACACTTA
The DNA here is from genome assembly GCA_023135025.1 of Bacteroidales bacterium. Lineage (GTDB taxonomy): Bacteria > Bacteroidota > Bacteroidia > Bacteroidales. Next base: position 13,630 of record JAGLTY010000015.1, read on the forward strand.
CCAATACGGAGCACTGGGATGCGATGCGTGGATGGGAACAGACCAAAGGTAGTTATGGGTTGACCATGCACCCGTTTACCAGGGTCCAGATCACCGAAAAAGGGATCGACGAGATGGTGAAATACGTGGCGGCCATGCGTGAGCAGGTGGGATGGGAGGTGCCTGTGGCCATTGATCACCTGGGACATATGGGACTGAACAGTATGATCAGGCTTGGAGAAGCATTTGAACCCTATAATATTGCATGGCTGGAGGACCTGATCCCCTGGCAGTATGCCGACCAGTGGAAGGAGATTTCACAGGCGATCAATGTTCCCACACTGACCGGTGAGGATATCTACCTGAAGGAGGGATTCAGAGAGCTGATCGAAAAGCGTGCGGTGGATATGGTGCACCCCGATCCGGTTTCGGCAGGAGGCTATCTGGAGACCAAGCGCATTGGAGATTTTGCCGAGGAGCACGGAATTGCCATGGCCCTCCACCATGCCTCATCACCTGTCTCTTTTATGGGTTGTGTCCATACGGCAGCTGCCACTGAAAACTTCGTGGCCCTGGAGCACCACTCGGTCGATAAACAATGGTGGGAGGATCTGGTGACCGGACTTGATAAACCCCTGGTAAAGGATGGTTACGTGACGGTTCCTGAGAAGCCCGGGGTGGGAGTGGAGCTGAATGAGGAGGTGGTAAAAGAGCACCTGAAAAATGGAGAGGAGCTGTTTGCTCCTACCGGGGAGTGGGACCAGCGGCGTTCCTGGGACCGGCAGTGGAGTTAACATATTTGAAGATCCTCGCCGCAAGCGACGAGAAATCTTCGATCCTTTTATTGTTTATTTTTTTGCGCTCGCTAACCCCGCCGCAAGCAGCGGGGAATGTGCTCGCAGGATTCAACTGATATAATATGAAACAACTTATTGTATTGTGTTTGGCGGGCCTCCTGATGGCTTGTTCCGCTGATAATTCATTGAATCAGGGACCCCTGGTCCCAGGTCAGCTTACCTGCGAATACCTGGAAAATCCATCTGTGGTGGATCAATCGCAGCCGCGATTATCGTGGATCAATATGGCACGGGAGGGTGAACGCGGAGAGAGACAGATCGCCTGGCAGGTGCGAGTGGCCAGTTCAAAAGAGCAGCTGGAGCAGCCCGATCTGTGGGATAGCGAAAAGCAGCTCTCCAACCAGTCGATCCGTGTCAAATACAGAGGCAAAACGCTGGA
>JAGLTY010000150.1 GCA_023135025.1 Bacteroidales bacterium
CCCACGTTGACCAAGGCTCCCTTCGCCTATGACCATGGCGATATTGCTAAAATGACTCCGCTGCTGGCCATGAATTCGCTTGGACACGGTTTTATCCCGCCTCCCATTCATGCCGGCGGACTACGTTACCATGGGATGTCACCACTGGTGAGCCATGCTGTTAAAGAGGGGCTGGCAACACCTGAAGCCATCCACCAGCTTGAGTGTTACGAAGCAGGGATTCTCTTCTCCCGCACAGAAGGGATCATTCCTGCACCTGAAACCACCCATGCCATCGCTTCAGTGATCAGACAGGCCAAACTGGCAAAAGAGGAGGGAAAAGAGAAAGTGATCCTCTTTAACTTCAGTGGCCATGGACTGATGGACCTGGTAGGTTATGATAAGTTCTTAAAAGGAGAGCTTAAAGATATTGAACTCTCGTCAAAGGATTTTGAACAGTTCATTGCTGTGCTGAAGAACCATCCTTCACCGGTGGTTTAACCTCTGGCTGAATTAATTCATTGCATGAAAAGTATTGCAGTATACTGCGGTTCAAGCAGCGGGAACAATGAAATATACAGAGTACATGCAGCAGCTACAGGAAGGTTTCTGGCCAGGCAGAAAATCGACCTGGTCTATGGAGGAGGTAAGGTTGGTTTGATGGGGGTGCTGGCCGATGCGGCCATGGAAGCAGGGGGGAAGGTCATTGGTATTATCCCAGACTTTTTACAGACCAAGGAGGTGGCCCACGATCAGCTGAGCGAACTGATTACTGTGGAGACCATGCACCAGCGCAAGGCACTGATTCATGAGATGAGCGATGGATTTATGGCCCTTCCCGGGGGGTATGGCACCCTGGAAGAGCTCTTTGAGATGTTAACGTGGGGACAGCTGGGACTTCATCCGAAGCCGGTGGGACTACTTAATATAGCAGGGTTGAAGGACCACTTGCTCTCCTTTCTGGACCAGATTGTACAGGAGGGTTTTCTGCATGAAATCAACAGAAATATGGTTCTAACCGGCCACACTCCGGAGGATCTGCTTGAACAGATGGTTGCTTACCAGGCACCAACTGTGCCCAAATGGCTCTGAACAGAATTATCCTGCCAGGGTGGCTGAAAGCTTGATTTCGGCTGCTGCCACCAGTCTGGAGATGGGACATTTTTGCTTGGCAGCCACTGCCAGCTCTTCAAATTTTTCCTGCGACAGACCGATACATTTAACATTGCACTCAAGTTCAATGGTGGTAATCAATGGTCCGGTCTCATCTTTTCCCAGGTGCACTTTTGCTGTGGTCTCCACACTTTCAGGAGTCAACCCCTCACCGCTGATAAGGGCGGCTAGAAACATGGAGTAACAACCTGAATGGGCAGCGCCCACAAGCTCTTCGGGATTGGTACCGGTACCCTCTTCAAAACGGGATTTAAAGGTAAAGGGTCCGCTGTAATTGCTGAAATTCATGGTGCCCTTACCATCTTTCAGGGTACCTTTCCATTGTGATGTTGCTTTTCTGATCGACATGTTGATGATGCTTAATTGTAAAAAAAAAAGTGTCGTACAGATAACCAGTACGACACATAATTGTTCAGTTTCAGCAACCGACTATATTGAAAAATATCTTAGTTCCGACTGCGGCCCCTGTCAGGTCGCTCTTCTGCACCTTCAGGAGGATTCTGCTGACGCTGCTGGCGCATCTCGCTTCTTCGCTGCTCCTGTATCACTGTAAATTTTTCATACTGATCCTTGGTCAGCACCTCTTCATACTGTGCATTACGTTCGTCCCGCATCTTCATCATCTTCTCCCGCATCGCTTCGCGATCGGTAGGAGGGCCACCGGCACTCATCATTTTCTGACGCTCAATCTGCCTTTTATTATAAAAGTCCATTTCGACAGCCAGTACTTTCTTGTGCTGCTCATCTGTCAGTTTAAGGATTTCCGCGGTGTTCTCCACCCGCTCTATGATATCCTCTTCCGTCATCTGGAATCCGCGTCCCGTTCCGTCACCGGGTCCCTGTGCGGTAATATTCAATGCAAAAAGAGAAACCAGGAGTGCAAGTCCAATCATTCTAAAATTTACTACTCTTTTCATCTTCTTTTTTTTATTTAATAGTATAACTGCTTCTATGATTGATCTATTATAAAAAGGTTTAATTTAAATGAATAAATAATCGATGTAACAACGTTAAACCTTGAGGCGTCAAATCAGTCAAAACCCAACAAATGGCCGATCCTGCAACAACAATGAACTGTGAAGATAGAGATTAAAAACCTGACCAAGACCTATTCCGGCAGATTCAAAGCCCTGGACAGTGTGAATCTGACCATCACCGATGGGATGTTCGGATTGCTGGGGCCCAATGGTGCGGGAAAATCGACGCTCATACGGATCCTGGTCACCCTGATGCAACCCACCTCAGGCCAGGTGCTGCTGGATGGAAAGGATATCAGTGGTTACCGCAAAGAGATCAGGAAGATGGTGGGTTACCTTCCCCAGGATTTCAGGTTCTTCGCCAAACTGCGTTCCTGGGAGTTTCTCGATTACGCTGCCCGGCTGGCAGGAATGAACTCAAAAAGAGAACGGGGTGCACGTGTGGATGAGATGCTGGAGAGTGTGGGACTCTACGAGTTCAGAAATCGCATGGCCAATAAGCTCTCCGGGGGGATGAAACGAAGGCTGGGAATTGCACAGGCGCTGATTGCCAGTCCCTCCATAATTATTGTGGATGAACCCACAACAGGGCTCGATCCGGAGGAGCGGATCAGGTTCAGGAACCTTCTGTCGGATCTGGGCCGTTCCGAAACAATTATTATACTCTCCACACATATTGTGGGGGATATCTCCAGCACCTGCAACCAGATGGCACTATTGAACGAAGGAACGCTCATCTACCACGGTACCCCGGATCACCTGGTAGATCAGGCGAAAGGGTTTGTCTGGAGGGCCGAAATCAGCCAGGAGAAGTATGATTCATTGAAATCGGAGGTACCCATCATCTCAACCATTCCTTCGGGTGGAGGCTGGGAGATACAATTTGTTGGAGATAAACCTGCAGGAGTCGAGGCAGTAAAGGTCGACCCCAACCTGGAACATGCCTATGTCCACTACATGGATAACAAACTGGAACACTGGAACCTGAAATGAACCTGATCAACATATGGAATGTGGCCACCTATGAGAGTAAAACGCTCTTCAGAAGCTGGTTCTTCAGGATCTTTGCCATCATGGCTCTTTTGATCCTCTTCGGAATCAATATGGGGGTTTTCGGTGGACACACCAATGCACGGTGGACTTTCCGTGCCATTGCCGCCAACCTGCCCTATATCAATGTACTCTTTATAAACGTGGCACAAGCGATCATTGCCGTCTTCCTGGCTTCTGATTTTCTCAAACGGGATAAAAAACTGGACACCACCGAAGTGATCTACGCACGACCCATTACCAACGGAGAGTACGTGGTAGGTAAAACACTGGGCATCCTGGTGCTCTTCATTGGACTGGTCCTGATGGCCCTGGCCATGACCTTGATATTTAACCTGATACGAAAAGATGTGCCGGTGGTCTGGGTAGCCTATCTCTACTATCCACTGTTAATCACTATACCCACACTGGTATTTATCCTGGGACTCTCCTTTTTTATGATGATCCTGTTCCGGAGCCAGGCAGTTACCTTTCTGGTACTGCTGGGTTATATTGGCCTGACCCTTTTCTATTTCCAGGACAAGCTCTACGGTATGCTGGACTATATGGCTTTCAACCTGCCCATGGTATACTCCGACTTTATCGGATTTGCCGACTCACGACTGATCCTGCTGCACAGGCTTACCTACCTGCTACTGGGAACCGGCTTTATCTTTGCCACGATCCGCTTTCTGAACCGGTTGCCACAGACCGGACGCTGGAACAGCCTCAACCTCTTTGGATTCATAGGTTTTGTTTCGGCCGGACTTTTTGTTGGGGCACTCTACTTCAACAGCTATCGCGATGTTGCCGCTGACAGGGAAGCCTACCTGGAGTTGAACAACCAGTATGTGGGCAGACATGTGATCGATGTGGTCTCCAATAATCTGCAGGTGGAGCAGCATGGGAAATCGCTGCTGATCACTTCCGGAATGCAGGTTCAGAATCAAAACAGTACCCGGCTCGATACACTGCTCTTTTCGTTGAATCCCGGTTTCTCCATCGATAGCATCACCAGCAGGAGAGGAGCCGTTGACTATATCCGAAAGAGACAACTCCTGATGCTGGTGCCTTCCGGTGGATTGGAACCGGGAAGGAGAACAAGCTTTAATATTCACTACAGTGGCGTACCAGACGAATCGGTGGCCTACCTCGATATTACGCGGGAACAGATGGAGGCTACCAAACGGATCATGGTAGCCCCCATCGATAAAAAACCGGGGATCATTCATCCCGATTACCTGCTGCTTACCCCTGAACTGAACTGGTACCCGGTGGCAGGAGTAGGATTCAACCTGAAAACATTCCAGCCACAGAAACTCGATTTCGCCCGTTTCAGGCTGACTGTAAGAACGGACAGCACACTGACGGCCATTGCACCGGGCAGGAAAACCGAAGATGAGGAGGGGATCCATTTTACACCGGAAAATGATTTGAATGCATTTCCACTGGTCCTGGCCCCCCTTGAAAGGAGAAGCATGGAGATCGACGGAGTGGAGTACAACCTCTACCTGAACCCGGACCATGACTATTTTTCGGGCTACTTCACCAACATCCAGGATACCATCAAGGCACTGATCACAGAGGCAAAGGATGACTATGAGCTGGATGAGCTGGATCTCTATTACCCCTTCAAGCGAATCAATCTGGTGGAGGTGCCCATCCAATTTCATGCTTACGAACGTCCCTATATACAGACCGTTGAAAATATTCTCCCGGAGATGATCCTGTTGCCCGAGAAGGGGGCAGGGATCAATACCCTCGATTTTCAGAGATTCAAAAAAGCGGAGGAGCGCCGCGATCGCAACAATGAAAACAGCAGGAGTCCCCGCGAGATCGAGACCGACCAGTTCAAAAGATTCCTGCAGAACACATTTTTCAGGGCTGAAACCCGGAGCAGGGGAAGAGGCGGACCCGGCGGAGGAGGTGGAGGCGAAGAGTTAATCACCTTCCAGGGCGATATCAGCTACAACAAGAATCCCTACTGTGTCTTCCCTCTTTACTACAGTTATGTGACCGGTATCAGTTCAAAAGATTACCCGGTATTCAACTCCATGCTTGAGATCTACCTGAAAGAGGGTTTTGATGTCTCGCCGCGGGATGGATTCACCGGGGGAATTACCGATAAGGAGAGGGCCAACCTGCTGCTGAGCAGGAAGAGCATGATCGAACTGTTTGCCCGGTGGGACACAGAACTCACCTTATCGTTAATCAATCAGACCGGCAGTTTTATTATCTCTGCACTGAAAAACAGGGTGGGGATGAACAATTTTGATAATTTCTTCTACTACTACCTGGAGGACCATGCTTTTTCGGAAATCACCTTTGAACAGTTTTCGGGTGACTTTTACAAAGAGTTTGGAGTGGAAATTGCACCCTACCTGGAGGTGATCAATGCAGGCGGGGAGATGCCCACCTTCCTTATTTCGGAACCCGATTATCTGCAGACCCGTGACGATATTGGTGATGTCTACCTTGTAAAGTTCAGCATTACCAATGTAGGGAATGCACGGGGATTGGTCGATTTCAATTTCCGGATCATGGGACAGGGTGGTTTTGGAGGCGGTGGCGGCATGACCGAGGAAAAACGACTCTACGAAGTGGAGGCCGGAGAGACCAGGGATGTGCAGGTGGTGCTTTACGACCGGCCCATGATGATGACC
>JAGLTY010000151.1 GCA_023135025.1 Bacteroidales bacterium
ATATCGATGCAAAAATCAATGCTGCATATATCGTGATCGGTATGCTCTATGGTGAAGGCGATTTTGGGAAGAGTGTGGATATTAGTACACGCTGCGGACAGGACTCGGATTGCAATCCGGCAAGTGCAGGCGGAATTCTGGGCACCATCCTTGGCTACGACGCTATTCCGGAGTACTGGAAGCAGGGACTGGACAAGGTAGAGGATATGGACTTCAAATACACTACTATTTCGTTGAACGACACTTATAACATGGGTTACAGTCATGCCGTTGAAATGGTTAAGCGCAACGGAGGCGAGGAGCTGGAAGATGGATTGAAGATTAAGGTGGAAGAGCCGGTGCCTGTTAAGTTTGAAAGGGCTTTTGAAGGACACTACCCGGTAGAGATTATCCAGGCCCCCTGGGGAGGCAATGCCCTGGTTGAAGGTGGAGATACAGAACACAGTTTTAACTTCACAGGAAAGGGATTTGTGCTGAAGGGTGGAGCCAGGAAACTTCCTGGTGTAGCGGAGGATGCAGACCTGCATATTGATGTCTATGTGGATGGGGTGCTTTCGGAGGAGGCTGTAATGTCGACCGGTTACCAGGCAAGAAGACATGAGGTGACCTGGAAGTATAACCTGGAGGATGGAGATCACACGGTGAAGGTGGTATGGAAAAATCCAAGCGCCGGATATAAAATCGATCTGAACAATGTGATTGTATACGGACCAGAACCGGCAACATGATGAACCGAAGCTTATTAATCACTCTCCTGTCACTGTTCCTTATTCAGGCCGTGGGATCGGCGCAGTTTTTGAAGATTGCTGAAAACCAGCGTTACCTGGTCACCCGGGAGGGTAAACCATTTTTCTGGCTGGGCGATACAGGCTGGGAGATGCTCCACAGGCTCGACCGAAAGGAGATGGAGCACTATATGAGGAACCGCTCCGGGAAGGGATTCACGGTGATCCAGACGGTGATCGTGGGGGAGATTGACGGACTGGCGTTTCCCAATATGGAGGGCCATCTTCCTTTTGAAGATTTTGATCCGGAACGTCCCAATGAAAGCTATTTTGAGATGGTGGACTATGCGGTGAAGAGGGCAGAGGAGTTTGGACTGGTGCTGGCCTTGCTGCCCACCTGGCACCGGTACGTACTGCCGGGTTCTCATCCGTTGCTCAATGAAGAGGCTGTATTTAATCCGGAGAATGCTTTTGCCTATGGGAAGTTCCTGGGTGAACGTTATAAAGATGCACCCAATATTGTATGGGTACTGGGCGGGGACTGGCCCGCTGGTCCTCAAATTGAGATCTGGGATGCCATGGCCGGTGGTCTGGACGAAGGAGAGTCAGGTGCCCACCTGGTCACCTACCATCCCCGGGGACAGCAGACCAGCTCCACCTGGTTACACAATCGGGAGTGGCTCGATTTTAATATGGTGCAGACCGGACACCAGGCTCCATCGTTCAATGTGTATGACTGGATCTATAATGACTATATGCTTTCATCCCCCAAACCGGTGGTGAATGGAGAACCGGCCTATGAGGAGATTGGCATATGGTTCAACCCGGCCAATCCGAGGCATGATGACTATGAGATCAGGAAACAGGCTTACTGGTCGGTTTTTGCCGGGGCATTTGGTCACACCTACGGGAACAACAATATCTGGCAGATGAACCGGGAGGATGAAAACGGCAGGATCTGGCCCAACCGCTCCTGGGACAGCGCCCTTGAGAGTCCGGGTGCAAGCCAGCTGGGTTACCTGCGAAAACTGATGGAGTCCAGACCATTTCTGACACGTATTCCTGATCAGGGGATCCTGCAGGGTGAAAATCCATCCCATGCTTCCGACCACATCCGGGTCACACGCGATGGGACGTGGGGTGCAGACGATGCAACCTATGTGATGGTCTACCTCCCGTACTACAGGAGCTTCACCATTCAAACCAGTGTGATCAGCGGCGAGAAGTTAAAGGTGTGGTGGTACAATCCACAGAACGGTCAAGCTTTTCTGCAGGGCGTTATGGAAAACAGTGGTGAGTTCAGCTTTTCCAACTGGGAGGATCTGATCAAAGAGGGGCAGGGGGTACCAGACTGGGTGGTAGTGATCGATGATGCAGCGGCCGGTTATCAGGCACCAGGAATAATAAAGCAGAGATAAGATGAAAAAAGCAATACTCTTGATTTTTGGACTGACCCTTTTTTCGGGGCTCCTCTTCTCCCAACAGAAAGAGTTGAAAGTCCTTTTTATTGGCAACAGTTATACCTACGGGTACAACCTGGCACATATCGTATCCATCATGTCAGAAGGGACATCCACAAAACTTATCACAAGGAAATCAGTGATAGGAGGAGCTCATTTGTGGGAGCACTGGAATGGACAAAGGGGGCTGGAAACCAAAAAGATCATTGCAGAAGGAGATTTTGATGCTGTGATACTTCAGGATTACAGCATGTCGGCCATTCAGACACCCGATAGTACATTGAAATACGTAAAACTGTTTACTGAATACAACAAAAGCTTCGGTGCCCTTACCTATCTGTTCAATACCTGGACACGGGAAAAGGTGCCGCAGTATCAGGCTGAAATTGATGCGCTCTATGAGCAGGCTGCCAGTGAAAACGGTGTTGTCAGGGTACCGGTGGGATCTGCCTGGCAACTGGCCCTGGAATTGCGTCCCTCGGTTGATCTCTTTACTTCAGATGGCAGTCACCCCAATGAGTTGGGGACATTGCTCAGTGCATCGGTCTTTGTGAGGAGCCTTACAGGAGAACTGCCAGAGATCATTCCTTCGCTCTACAGGATTGAGGATGCTTTTGAAGAGACGGTCCGTTTAATGAACCACAATCCAGAGGATGCTGAGTTTTGTAAAAGGATCGCCAGCCAGGTATTTACAGCTAAAAACAAATAACACAGTTGAGATATTATACATGTTAGCCAATAACTTAAATAACTACCTATGAAACTCCGTAACTTATTTCTGATCAAGATTCTGCTGATAATTACCGTTACCCTTAGTGCAGGGGTGAAGGTTACATCTCTTAAAACCGATTATAAGGTGAATCCCATTGGGATCGACAATCCGGTCCCCCGACTCAGCTGGATCATTCAATCGGACCAGAACAATACCATGCAGGTGTCGTATGAGATCCGTGCTGCACTCAACCCGGCAGATCTGGCAAAGAAGAAAAAACAGCTTTGGAATTCGGAGAGGGTGACTTCTTCACAGAGTATTCATATTAAGTATGAGGGACTACCTCTTAACTCATACCAGCGGGCGTATTGGCAGGTACGGGTGACGGATAACCATGGAGAGAAGAGCAAATGGAGTGAGGTAGCCTTTTGGGAGATGGGCATACTGGGTGATGCCGCATGGGTGGCAGACTGGATCACACCCGCCTGGGAAGAGGATGTTACCAAGTCAAATCCAGCTCCTTACCTCAGGAAGGAGTTCACACTGAGCAAGGCCATAAAAAACGCCAGGTTGTATATCAGTGCGCAGGGCTTGTATCAGGTGGAGATCAACGGGAAAAGAGTTGGAGAGCAGGAGTTTACTCCAGGATGGACCAGTTATGATACCAGGTTACAGTACCAGACCTATGATATTACAGCTCAGCTTGTGCAGAACCAGAATGCCATTGGGATTATCCTGGGAGATGGCTGGTTCAGGGGCAACCTGGGTTGGATCGATGGTCGGAACAACTGGGGTGATCAGCTTGCGGCCATTGCTCAGATTATTGTTGAGTATCCCGATGGAAGCAAAGCAACTATTTCTACAGATGAAAGCTGGAAAGCAGCGACCGGCCCGATCCTGGAATCGGATATTTACAACGGAGAAGTATATGATGCTAACAAAGAGCTGAATGGTTGGAGTAGCATATCCTATGATGACAGCAATTGGAAAACCACAAAAATCCTTGAAACTTCAAAGAAGATATTGATTGCTCCCGAGGGACCACCTGTGAAGATTGTTAATAAGCTTGAGCCCCTTTCTATCAAGAAGACAGAAGAGGGTTGGCTTGTGGATATGGGGCAGAATATGGTGGGATGGATCCGTATCAAAGCCAGTGGTAATAAAGGCGATGTACTTACGCTGAAACATGCGGAGGTTTTGGATAAAGAGGGCAATATGTACTATGAGAACCTGCGTGCGGCTGAATGTACCAATACGTATTTACTTAAAGGGGAAGCAGGGGAAACTTTTGAGCCCCACTTCACCTTTCAGGGCTTCAGGTATGTGATGATTTCGGGATACCCGGGAGCACTTTCATCTGATGATATCAGGGGGATGGTGATCCATTCGGATATGAAACCGTCCGGGACATTCACGTGTTCGGATCCAATGATCAACCAGTTACAGCATAACATAGTTTGGGGCCTAAAAGGAAATTTTCTGGATGTGCCTACCGATTGTCCCCAGCGGGATGAGCGGCTTGGGTGGACCGGGGATGCCCAGGTATTTGCCCCGACAGCTTGTTTCAATGTGGATGCAGCCACCTTCTATACCAAATGGTTAAGAGATTTGGCTGCTGATCAGGATAAGGATGGCAGTATTCCACACGTGATTCCTAACATCCTTGGCCATGGAGGAGCCACGGGCTGGGCTGATGCCGGTATCATGATTCCCTGGGCCATATACCTGGATTACGGGGATGTTTCGGTATTGGAGAACCAATACGAAAGTATGAAGCAGTGGATTGCATATATGAAACAGCGTGCTGGGGAGGATTTGATTTGGGAGGGAGATCCACACTTTGGGGATTGGTTATCATTCGCTTCCACCAGGTCCGACTACATGGGAGCCTACACACATAAAGACCTGATCGCCACAGCATACTACGCATACTCTTCCTCCATTGTTGCCAAAGTGGCAAATATCCTGGGTCATGAGCAAGATGAAGCCTATTACACTAAGCTCTCAGAAAATGTACGGGTAGCATTTAACGAGGAATTTGTAACCCCAAAAGGTCGCCTGGTGGCGAATACTCAGACCGCCTATACACTGGCACTGGCCTTTGACCTGCTTGAAGAGGAGACTGCTGAAAAAAGTGCAGGCTACCTGGCCGGAGATGTGGAGCAGTTCGAACATATCACCACAGGCTTCCTGGGTACTCCTTTGATTTCACTGACTCTGACCGATATGGGCAGGAACGACCTGGCGTATCAATTACTGAACCGGAAGGAGTATCCTTCCTGGCTTTATCCTGTCACCATGGGTGCCACCACTATCTGGGAGCGGTGGGATGGACAGAAGCCCGACTCCACCTTTCAAAATCCTGGGATGAATTCTTTCAATCATTATGCATACGGGGCTATAGGGAAATGGATGTACCAGGTGGTTGCGGGTATTGGAATTGATGAGAACAATCCCGGATACAAACATATCATTATCAATCCAAGGCCGGGTGGCGGATTAACCTCGGCAAGAGCTACCCATCAAAGCATGTATGGGGAGATAGCATCAGGATGGGAGCTGGAAGGTGAGAAACTGACCATGACGGTGGATATCCCGGCCAATACCAGTGCCTCGATCCATATTCCCGGTGATCCTTCTGCTGTAGAGATTAACAGCTCAGGTTTGGATGACTCAGGTCTGGATTATAAAAACCTGAATGGAGAGACGGTGGTTACAGCCGGATCGGGAAATTATGTAATTGTTACAACCTTGAAGTAGCATTTCCATGAGGCATCTTCTATGGCTCCTGTTGGTTCTGGTCTCCTGCAACAGCAATCGTGAGACTAACCGGCCTCTGCTACAGCCAAATATTTTGTTTATCGCGGTGGATGACCTGCGTCCGGAGCTGGGTTGTTATGGCAAAGAGCTGATAAGCT
>JAGLTY010000152.1 GCA_023135025.1 Bacteroidales bacterium
TGATCATTGAGAGGGAGATCTTTGAGAAGTACTTTTCAAAAATGTCCCCTGCCAGCTTGATCTTCTGGCTGGGCTGCAAGGTGGGCACTTCAAGCATATACTGGAAATCCTCAAGTTTACAGGTATTGGTCAGCACCTCCATATCCTTATAGACATTATCGAGAAGCTGCTGTTCAAATGCACTTTGAAACAGTGCTTTTGCGTAACGTACTGAAATCTGGCTTTCGTTCATACTGCTGCTAATTCAGGTCGGCTTCGTTGATTAGCTTATCGACCAGTTCCTTTTGCGCTTTACTCTCCTCAAGTTTGATGCGGAGGATCTTTTCAGCAATATCCACTGAGATGCTTACCATCTGCTCCTTCATATCATTCAACGCAGCAGCCTTCTCCCTCTGGATTGCCTCTCTTGCACTTTGAACCAACTTCCTGGCTTCCTCTGCAGCTTTCTCCTTTGCATCGGCAATCAGCTTATCCTTCATCTCTTTTGCCTCCTTCATCAGGGCATCTCTTTCAGCTCTTGCTTCAGCCAGGATCTTCTTATTGTCGGCCTGAAGTATGGCCATCTCCTCCTTCGCCTTATCTGCAGCTTCAAGCGCATGGCGTATACTTTCATTCCGGGCCCTGATGGCAGTCAGTATGGCTGGCCATGCAAATTTTCCCAGGATGAAAAGCAGAATAAGAAAAGAGAGGGTGGTCCAGAAGATCATCCCTATTCCTGGTGTTACTAGATCCATTCTATTTCGTGTTTAATGTTTGTTAAAGAAAGACCTGCAACCAACCGTTACAGGTCTGTTCAAGTTTTCGGCCCAATTAAGCCATCATGGCTACCACGATGGCAAACAGGGCGGCACCTTCAATCAGTGCAGCTGAAATAATCATAGCTGTCTGGATCTTACCTGCGGCTTCTGGCTGACGAGCGATGGCATCCATTGCCGATCCACCGATCCTTCCGATTCCCAGTCCTGCTCCGATTACGGCAAGTGCTGCTCCAATTGCTGCTAATGTACCAGTCATAATAATTAAATATTAAAGTGAAAATTAATCATGGTGATGCTCTGGCATCGCCATTCCAATAAATAAAGCTGATAATAATGTAAATATATATGCCTGCAAAAATGCCACAAGCAGTTCGATAAAATCCATAAACAGCACCATCAGAATGGAGGGCACTGCCACAAAAACGGATTTAAAAATAAAGATCATGGAAATCAGGCTCAATATGATGATATGACCTGCTGTAATATTGGCAAACAGCCGGATCATCAGAGCAAACGGTTTGGTGACCAACCCGATGAGTTCAACCGGAATCATAATAGGGGCCAGCCATACCGGCACGCCAGGTGTATTGAAGACATGCTGCCAGTGCCCCTTGTTACTGCTAAACTGTGTAATCAGGAAAGTAAATACAGCCAGCACCAATGTGACAGCGATGTTCCCGGTTACGTTGGCCCCGAAAGGAAAAAACGGAATCAGTCCCATGAGGTTATTCAGCAGGATAAAAAAGAAAACGGTCAGCAGATAGGGCATAAACCGGTAATATTTATCCTCCCCGATATTGGGAATGGCTATATCCTCCTCGATAAAGACAATGACAGGTTCTATGAATCCAGCCAATCCTCTGGGTTCGCTCGTTCCCATCTTCTTATAGGACCTGGCTAGGCTCAGGAAAACCAGCAAAAGAATCGCGACCGACAACATCATCATAAACACATTCTTGGTGAAGGAGAAATCCAGTGGAAGTCCCGCCTCGACCATTTCTCCATGTTCATCAACCTCGATGATCTTTCCTTTCAGACTCTTCTCAACGGTCTCACCTTTCTTATTAACAATTTCAATGGTTCCGTGACCCATCTGGAAACCTTTATGAGTATGTCCGTGGGCAATTTCTTTCGATGAGAATGCATGCAGACCTGAATGTTTGCTGTAAATAATCACCGGCAGGGGAACACTCACATGGTGCCCGTCCTTTTTGGTCAGGATATGCCACTCATGAGAATCGGAAATGTGTTCAAGGATATATTCTGTGGCATTAAATTCTTCTTCCGCGGCTTCACCGTGCCCGTTTTCGGCCTGATGTACATCAACGGTTTCCTGATACGCATCATCTGTTTCGTGATGTTCATCCTGTCCATAGAGTTGGGTGCCCGGTACCAGGAAAATAAAACCAATCAGAAAGCTGGTTAAAACAGTTAAAAATCTCTCGCTCACGATCAATGTAATTATTTGTTCTTCAGCAACTTAAACAGGTGCCCTGCCGTAAAAAAAGTAAAGACTAAATATAGTGCAAAAAATGTAATGATAAAGGGTTTCGAAAGATTTTTTGTGACGATCCAAAAAAGCAGGATAAACAGGAGATAGAGAAGGAATTTGACCCCAATTCCACCCAGCATATAGACCACTCCTTCCCTGTTGTTTTTGTGAACTCCGGCATACATAACCAGGTAGGTAACCAGGTTCACTGTTATCACCGATCCAAGGGTCACCAGGAAAACAGCAGGGGAGATCTCCACATTGAGCAGCGAAATTAACACTGTTCCTAAAAGAGCCAGCACCAAAGCGAGAACCAGAAGTTGCCAGATGAACCGGATCCTCTCAATCATTTTTCCTGAATATGAAGTCTTTTAATACAAGGTAGAGTCCTGCAAAAACACCAAGCAAGCTCAGTATTGCAGTATAGGCGGGTTTCTCATTGCCCGATCTTTCATCAAGTTTCGAACCCGCCCAATAAAAAAGAAGAATAATAGCAACCATCTGAAATCCCATTCCGGAGTACCGGACAAAGGAGTTCAGACCCGTATCTTTACGATTGTTCTCCTTTGGGTTTTGCGACTGGTTCGGTGATGCTTTCTTTTTTTCCACCCATATCACATTTTCCGGTAAATGTAGCTCCCGGCTCAATGGCCAGCTTACCGGTCTTGATTTCACCGTATACTTTTGACATGTTACGAAGCGACAGCAACTCCTCCACAACAACCTTTCCGTCCACCACACCTTCAACTTCACAATTCTTGCACCTGATCTCCCCGGATACCTTACCACTCTGTCCAATAAATACTTTCCCCTTGGTATTCAGGTTACCGATCAGATTTCCGTCGAACCTGATATTTTCACTGGAGCTAATACTACCTTCAATGGTGGTCCCAACGCTAATCATATTGATCTTGTTGGTACTCTCTGTTTCACCTATTTTTGCCATATTCTGCTTTTTTATGCAAATTTAATCATTATTCTTGTTTCCGTCATACGCCCACTTCAGATAGATGGATCCCCAGGTAAAACCGCCACCGAAAGCGGACAGTATCAGGTTATCACCCTTTTTCAGCTGAGACTCCCATTCCCACATACAGAGGGGAATGGTGGCTGCAGTTGTATTGCCATATTTCTCAATGTTGATCATCACCTTCTCTTTGGGAATCCCCATCCGGCGGGCTACCGCCTCAATAATTCTCATATTGGCCTGGTGGGGTACCAGCCAGGTAAGTGTTTCGGGAGTCAGGCCATTCTTCTCCATAATCTCTACCGAAACATCGGCCATTTTAGAGACAGCCACCTTAAAGACGGCCTGTCCCTCCTGGTACACAAAATGCTCCTTCGCATCGATTGTTTCATGCGAAGACGGTCGGGCCGAACCCCCTGCCTTCATATGAAGATACTTCATCCCGCTCCCATCGGACTGGAGAATAGCATCCCTGATGCCCAGCCCCTCCTCTACCGGCTCCAGCAGCACTGCTGCCGCAGCATCCCCAAAGAGAGGACAGGTGGTCCGGTCGGAATAGTCGGTAATAGACGACATCATATCGGCTCCCACAAATACCACCTTCTTATACTGGCCCGACCGCACAAAATTGGCTGCAGTCTCCAGCCCATACAAAAATCCCGAACAGGCTGCGCTAATATCAAAGCTCCATGCATTTTTTATCCCAGCTTTGTCGCTGATCAGATTGGCAGTAGAGGGAAAATGATAATCTTGAGTGATCGTGGCACAGATCAACAAATCGACATCCTCCGGAGAAGTACCAGTTTTTTTAAGCAATCCTTCAACAGCCCTGGCACCCATATCAGAGGTGGCACCCTCTTTCAATATCCTTCTCTCCTTGATTCCAATTCTCTGCATAATCCACTCATCGGTGGTCTCCACCATGGTACTCAACTCGTCATTGGTAAGCCTGTATTCAGGTACCCAGCCATGAATTCCTGTTATTCCTGCTGCAATCTTGCTCATCTTTTCATTTCTTCTTTAATCCTTTTGACCAATCCAGCCCCCACTACATCAACAGTATGAAGGAGCATATTCTTAATCGCTTTATCATTGGAGATTCCATGTCCGATAACCAGAGGAGCATTCACGCCCAGCACCGGGGCACCTCCAAAATTTTCAAAATTAAACATTTCAAAATAACCATTGCCAATTTTTTTCCTGGAAACAACTTTATAAAATGCTTCAGCCTGTTTTAGCATTATATTTCCAATGAACCCATCGGTCACAATTACATCGGCCCTGGTAGAGACAAACATCTCATTGGCTTCAATATTTCCAATAAAATTGTACGTGGAGGACTCTTTCATCAACTGATATGCACTCCGGGTAACCATGTTCCCCTTACTCTCTTCGATACCCACGTTGAGCAAAGCTACTGCCGGCTCAACAATTCCATGAACTAAATTTGAATAAATGGTACCAATGGAGCCATACTGGTATAAAACATCGGGACGGGCATCGGGGTTCAGTCCCACATCGAGCAGTAGGGAATTAGTTCCCTCTACATTGGGTATGGTTGCGGCAATAGCCGGACGGATGATTCCGGGAATGGAGGTGATGATCTGCATGGCCCCAACCATCATGGCGCCGGTATTACCTGCACTGCAAAAACCATCCAGTGAACCATCGGTCAGTAACCTCTGGCCCAGGAATAGACCGGCACGCGGTTTCTCCTTAAATGCTTTCAGGGGATGATCTTCCATCCCCACAGAATCCAATGTATGTATAATTGAAAACCCGCTTACGTCGAGCTGGTGTTCCTCCGAGTAGCGGACGATGACATCCTGGTTACCGACCAATATTATTTCCGTGTCAACAGGTAAGCATTCCCTGGCGAGAATGGCTCCACCTATTATAGAGCCGGGAGCAAAATCGCCCCCCATTATATCGATCCCAATGTTCATGGGTTACCGGGTTTTGGCCCTGGAAAATATAGGATCTAACCTAAATCGGCTTCAGCGTCGATAACGAGTTTACCTTTATAATAAAGGTTTCCATCCACGTAGTAAGCACGGTGACGTTCATGAACAGTTCCTGTAGTTGAACAGGTAGAGAGTGTAGGAGCCTCAGCTTTATAATGCGTTCTTCTCTTGTCTCTTCTGGTCTTTGAAGTCTTTCTTTTTGGATGTGCCATAGCTATTTATTTTTTTCAATAATTCCTTTTAGTGCATCCCACCTGGGATCAATCTTTTCTTCCCTGTCCGGTTCTTTGGTCCTGTGAGCATCAAGTTGTTTCAACATCTCCGGGTTGCATGTGGAGTTTCCTTCAGAATCATCGGGGTGAATCTTTTGATAGGGAAGTGCCAGCATGATAAATTCATACAGATACTGACCCACCTCTATTTTGTGATCGTCCCTTCCAATGATTAACATATCATCTTCTATTTCGCCCGGTGTCTCTCCCATTTTCACAAAAATGGTCTGCGTGGTGGAAATATCAGTCATAAATTTCTCCAGGCACCGGTCACACATTACCTCCACTTCACCTTCCAATTTGAAATGGAGAGATAGAACGCCCTGTTTCTTCTCCAGGATTACTTCT
>JAGLTY010000153.1 GCA_023135025.1 Bacteroidales bacterium
CGTTACTCAGGACCAGGTCGGCTGTGAAACGTTTGGAGGGGCTGTATTGAATCCCCGCACCCAGATCGGCACTGGATCCAAAGCGGTATTCATCCATATAGGACCGGTAGAGATAACGGTAGCCCCAGAATTTCTCCTGCACCTTAAACTGTAGCATACCCATCAGACCGAACCAGGTCTTGATATTCCCGGTTTTATAACTGAGGTAGGCATTTTTAAAGTAGGTGTAACGTCGTATCAGACTGAATTCCGACTCATCATCGATACTCCCGATATCGAGCTTCACCTCTGCAGAGAAGTGGCTGTCAAGCTCTCGTTTATAGCCAAAGTAGGCACGTTTCACCTCAAAAGCAGTGGCTTTGTTGTCAGGGTCGAGGCTGATGTTGAAATGGGTAAAGATTCTGGCTGACACTTCACCGGGTTCAGGCTGATCCGGAATACTATCCTCTCCGTAAACCAGGGGTAACAGGAAGAATAGTAACAGCAGGGCAGACAACTGTTTCATTGTTGAATTTTTTAAGTGCCACAATGTTAAGGAAATAGACTAAATTTTCGTAAAGTTATCATTAACACAGATTATATTTCTTATTAAAAAAACAATTACTTAACATTATATTTACACCAGGTATGTTCTACTGGCGTAAATTGGCCTAAATTTCATTGATTTTATTAACATTGAATCTGATGAACTGGAGTAATTACAAAATCTTGTTGGTGGACGATGAGAAAGATATTCTCGAATTCCTGAGTTACAATCTTCGAAATGAGGGATTCAATATTCTCACTGCCTCCAATGGAAGGGAGGCAGTTCGCCTCGCAGCTGAGACCAAACCCCATCTGGTTCTGATGGACGTCATGATGCCGGAGATGGATGGCATTGCTGCCTGTGAACAGATCCGGTCCATGAAACATATGGAGGAGACGCTGGTTGCTTTTTTGACAGCCAGGGGGGAGGATTACTCCCAGATTGCGGGATTTGAGGCGGGTGGAGATGATTATATCACCAAGCCCATTAAGCCCAAAGTGCTGATAAGCAGGGTAAAAGCTCTGCTTAAAAGACGTGGTGTGAATATTGAAGGTGCCTATTCGGGTGAAGTTACAAAGATTGTCGCTGGTGATCTGGTCATCGATAAGGAGCGCTACCTGGTTCTGAAAAAGGGAAAAGAGATCACCCTTCCAAGAAAGGAGTTTGAACTGCTCTCCCTGCTGATTTCGAAACCTGAAAAGGTATTTACCCGTGAAGAGATTTTCGACCGCGTATGGGGTGAGAACATTGTGGTGGGCGACAGAACCATCGATGTTCATATCCGCAAGCTTCGTGAAAAACTGGGTGACAAATACATCCACACGGTCAAAGGGATTGGCTACAAATATCTTCTGTCCTAGACCCGATCCCTGGTCAATCCAGAATATCCAGCTCAATATCGATTCCGCTCTTTCCCAGCGACTCCTGGAGAAGGGCATCTGCTTTTACCAGCTTCACTGCATTCAGAAAGAGATTTTTGGTCTCCGACAGCATCTCCATATAGGTGACACTGATTTTGACTCCTTTCTGAGTCTTCTTGAGAATCTTGATCCGGTTCAACAGGATATCATTGGCCATATTGATCATCTCATCCCGGCGCTGCACCAGTTCATCGATGCTGTCAAAATTCCTGTTTTTCAGAATGTTGATCAGGAAATTGAAGAATTCGCTCGACTTCTCATTGAAATTCTTTAAACTGTCAGCCTGCACTTTGTCCAGCGGGTGGTTATTATTCAGGTGGTTGTAGGCAGGCTGAACAATATGCATCAGCGAGTTGCTCATCTCTTTCATATAGGCTACCACCTGTACATAGTGGTGTCCGCTCTCCAGTTCATGCTCGTCGAATTTCCTGAGGGTCACCGGTATATTTTCAATGATCTCTTTTATCTCTTTACTCAGGCGTTTGGTCTCTTTTCGAAGGTTTTTCAACTCTTTATGCTTCTCCTTGAAGAGGTTTGTATAGGTCAGGTAGAGAATCTTGGAGACTTTGAGGATGGTACTTTTCACCTCATCATCACACGCTTTCAGTACTCCATAAGAGGCGGTAATGATCTGGCTGTCGAGCCGCTCCTGTTTCTCTGTCCTTCTCTTATGAAAAGCGTGGGTCCTCAGCAGGATAAAGATGGAGAACACGATCAGAATCAGTATCACCGGTAGTTTCCCGAAGAATATAAGCGAAGCGATCAGGAACGATGCCAGAAATGCGCTGAAAGCGGTAAAGAACCAGCCACCGATCACTGTTAGCACCCCTGTGATGCGAAAAACGGCACTCTCCCTGCCCCAGGCACCATCGGCAAGTGAGGTTCCCATGGCCACCATAAAGGTGACATAGGTGGTGGAGAGCGGAAGTTTCAATGATGTGCCGATGGCGATCAGGATACTGGCAACCACCAGGTTCACCGAGGCACGAACCAGGTCAAATGCCACTTTTTGATCTTTCTCATCCCGGTTATTTTCAGCGTCAAACCTGTCTTGAACAAAACGTGTAACTGCGGAAGGCATTATTTTTGTCATACCATTGCTGGTTTCAACAGCACGTCTCACAAGAAATCTGGCCAGAGAGGAGGAGGCAAAGCGCTCCGATCCTTCGTCCTGACGGCTCAGATCAATGGTGGTGGCAGTCACAGACTTAGCCTTTTTTGAGAAGCGAAGGGTAAGTACCATGATCAGTCCTGCAGCAATCAGAAAGTAGATGGGGGTATTCACAGGTTCGCGCAGGGCGGTCATCAGGAAACCTGCCGGTTCACTGCTACCGGAGGCCATAAAAGCTTTAAAAGATTCGAAACCGGCAAGGGGAACCCCGATGAAATTCACAAGGTCGTTGCCGGCAAATGCCATGGCCAGTGCGAATGTTCCCATCAGCACTGTAATTTTCAGGACATTAATCCTGGTAAAAAGAGTCAGCAACTGAAACAGAAGTGTCCAGCCTAAAAAGCTGATCAGCATCACCCTGGTGGTGTGCTCCTTGATGGTTGCCAGCATATCGGCCGAAATCAGGGTCGATCCTTTGGCCCCTTTGATCAGCAGGAAAAAGAGAATGGCTGTGATGGCAAAACCGCCCCAGACGCCGGTCCAGTATTTATGTGTCTTCTTTACATTAAAAGAGAAGGCAAGGCGCACGATCCACTGAATGATCATCCCCACAATAAAGGCGATAATAACAGAGAGGAATATCCCCACAATAATCATCACAGAGCTCTCCACATTGATATAGTCGCTCACATTCAGAAGACCATCAACAGACCTGGTTACTTTGTAGATTGAGACAGCCACTGCTGCACCCAGAATCTCAAAAACAATGGAGACAGTGGTGGATGTGGGCAGACCGATGGTGTTGAAAAAGTCCAGTAGCAGGATATCGGTAAGCATCACTGCCAGGAAGATGATCATGATCTCGTTGAAAGCGAAAAACTCCGGATTGAAGATCCCTTTCCGGGCCACCTCCATCATCCCATTGGAGAATACCGCTCCCACAAGGACCCCAGCGGCAGCAATGGCCAAGATGATTTTAAAGGGAGCAGCTTTTGATCCAATGGCCGAATTGAGGAAGTTCACAGCATCATTGCTGACTCCCACAATCAGGTCCGAAACAGCCAGTAGAAAAAGAACACCAATGATAAGAATGTAATACGCCTCCATGAAAGGTAGTTGTTATGGTACGTGGCAAAAATAGAGTTTAAAAGAGGAGGTCATATTAAATTAATGTTAAGTTAACGTAACCTCAATATTACCAATAAATGTAAAAAAAAATGGATTACATTTAATCTCTCTCTGATTTGAATGAAAATGAAGGAACAGTTGAAGGTTTGCCAGGTACAGTCAGATTTGGCCTGGGAAGATATTGATCTCAATCTTCAAGTGCTGGAAGGGATGCTGGAACATCTTGAAAAGGATACCGACCTGGTGGTATTCCCTGAAACTTTTTCCACGGGATTTACCATGCAATCGGAAAAAGTGGCGGAAGGGGAGGATGGGAAAGCGGTCCGGTGGCTAAAGAAGATGGCGGAGGAGAAACAGTGTTACGTGACCGGTAGTCTTATATTCAGGGAGTGTGATGGGTTGATTTATAACCGCCTTCTCTGGGTCTCACCGGAGGGGATCGAAGATTGGTATGACAAGCGACATCTCTTCCGGCCGGGCGGGGAGAGAGAGAATTTCATCCAGGGAAAGGAGAGGAAGCTGTTTAAGCTGGGGTCGTTCCGGATTCTGCCTCAGATCTGTTATGACCTGCGTTTCCCGGTATTCAGCAGGAACCGGGACGATTATGATGTGATGCTTTATGTGGCCAACTGGCCCGCTTCCCGGCAACAGGTATGGGAGACGCTCACCAGGGCCCGTGCCATGGAGAACCAGAGTTATCTCCTGGGGACAAACCGTGTGGGAACCGATGGAACGGGAGTTGCCTCCATTGGGGGCACCTGTGCCATCGACCCCATTGGACATGAAATCCACAGGATGGATGAGAGGCCCGGAATAGAGAGCTGTCTGCTCGATCTGGAAACAGTGAGAAATTTCAGAGAGAAATTCCCGGCATGGAAAGATGCGGACCGGTTTGAACCCGGCTGGGAACCCGACAGGGAATCAGCAACGGATTAGTAACCGCAACCGCAGCTCTGGCCCTCCTGGTCACTGCAGGATCCTTTATCTTCGCAACTGCCATCTTCACAGGAACCTTCACCGTTACTGCCACAACTGCAGCCACCTTCAGCATGAATATGTCCATGTGAGAGCTCCTCTTCAGTGGCGCCGCGTACCTCGGTCACCTCTCCTTTGAAAAAGAGATCATTTCCGGCCATGGGGTGGTTGAAGTCCATCTTGACGGCATCACCTTCCAGGGCAATGACTTTCCCGTTCATGCGCCTGCCTTCAGCATCCATCATGGGAACCATGGACCCAACCTTCATCAGATTCTCATCGATTTTGCCATCGATTTCGAATACCGATTGAGGAACATGCACAATGGCATTCTCAACTACAGGTCCATAGGCATCTTCACTGTTGAGCAGGAACTCAAAGTTGTCTCCGGTTTTCAGACCACTCAGGGGCTCCTCAAACTTGGGCAGCAATAAGCCCGTCCCAAAAAGGACAGTAAGGGGATTTTCACTGTTCAGCGATTCAACAACTTCACCCTCTTTTGAACCTGAGCGAAGTTCATAAACGATGGAAACCACACTATTCTTTTCAGCAATCATATTCTCCTGTTTTTTTGAAGATGCAAAGAAAGGAAATATTTCTCTTTAAATCAATCTTCGGCAATGGTGTCGGTTACCTCGAACTCTGTCTCCCTCTCACCGCTTTTCCTGTATTTGATAAGAGAGACTGCCATGGTGCTGCTGGAGGCGAGAATAACCAGCAGGAGTATTCCCTCGTTGAACTCGGCCACGGCCAGCGATTCAGGAATGGAGTAGTAGAGCAGGATAGTGATTAATCCCCTGGGAGCCATCCAGATATCGGGATAGATATCCTTTCGGAAAACTACCCTGAACCAGGCAAACCGAATGCCGTAGAGGATGGCCAGGATCAGTATGCTGACCACCCATACCTTCAGATCCAGCAGACTGGTCATTACAATCGTAAATCCAAAGATTACAAAAAAGAAGGTCCTGACCACAAAGGAGGATTCCAGGGTGATCATTTTGAAGTTTTCAAAAATGGTGGTCATCTGCCCCTCGTTCA
>JAGLTY010000154.1 GCA_023135025.1 Bacteroidales bacterium
AAATGTGATTACTTCCATGTTGTTTACACCCACGTTAAAATATTCCATCGCCCTGATGCCCATCTTTGCCCCGATAATGGAATAAATACCGGTATGGCCATGGATTTCATTGGTCATAGTGATGGCTTTCCATTCAATGGAACCGAATCTTTCAACAGTTTTAGTCAGTATTTTCGAATATTCAATCTTATACAATGCTGTATCGAGCGGGAAGAAGGTAAATACCCGGTTGGTGGTGGTGGTTGAAGATTTCAGGAGACTATGGATTATCTCATAAACAATACCCGGGGGCGTCTGCCGATGAAGTGATAAGAATTTTGTGTTTTGTTCTGTCTCAACATCAAACAAAAAAGGGACAGTAAGATAGAGGGGTACTAAATCGTCCCAAAGGTGGAGATGGCTCTCATTGATTTTTTCAACTGCCGGCGGCTGCGAATGAACATCTTCGATCTGGCTGGCATAAACCGAACCGGCGCTGCCAACAAGATCCAGATACTCCCTGTTGACAATCAGGTCATCGGTATTGTTGGCAACAATTTCAAGTGAAATTCCACTCCTCTTTATGTATTCGTAACTTTCGGGCGATACTGAATAATTGAAACCCTCTTTGATATTGTGATTGTTATACCAGATGATCCGATCAATTTTACCTGCAACACTCTTATTTGTCTTTAGCCAATCGGAATAGGTTTTTAACGATCCAAGGGCGATCAGCGTAACTTTGTCCCCATAGTTTTCAATTGCACTGTTTAATATTTCAATGGAACTCTTTTTGTGGTCCGGTTCCTCACCATGAATCACATTTCCCCACTGAATATTCTGGGCAAATGATGTCCAGGCAGGAAGTTCAAAGTCGGTTTTCTCACTTATTCCCACCGGAATACCCTCGTGATGAAATGCGGATAGCAATGAATGGACTTTCATGTAAACCGCATCGGGTAGCAATGTACCCTGAGAACAGGTGATTGCCAGCACCCTGATGTCGTTGCCGGATAGAAGCATGGATATGGCCCGCATATCGTCTATGGCGCCATCGGTGTCAATAATGACATGGTATTTCGGTTTTCCTGAATGTGCAAATGTAGCTCCCACAAGAAGTGCAGACAACAGCAGCGATCCAAATAGTTTTTTTATCATCACAAAAATGTATTTCTTATTACCGGCTTTTCAGCCTCGTACTAATCTTACAAGGGTTTTACCGACCACAGTAAGGGTGGTTTAAATCCGCTCGAACAAAAACAGGCGAAAATCCATCACACTCTTTCCGGGCATTTCAAGTGCTTTCAGTGACATATGAAAGATGCCCTTAGTCAGATCAATGGTTCCCATATCCATCTCCTTCCAATCTTTCACATAGGACTCCCTACGTGGTGTCAGGTCCTCATCCATACCGCGTAGCGGCGGATCATGGGGCTCTGTGATTTTTGACAGCAACAGGCTCTCTCCCACCGAAAGCTGAAATACAGATCCCTCATCGCCCTCCGGACAGGTATAGTAGAGCGAAACTTTAAAAATACCATCTTCAGGAACCTCTACCTCCCAGGTGATGCTATCCTGCAGGCCGGTCCAGTTGGTGAAAAATGAGCAGTTGGGCCAGCGGTTGGAGCGTTTGATGTTGCCATGTGCCTTTCCGTCGCGGGCAGGGATCTGGGTATATTTCAATGCCGGGTGGCCCAGGTAGAAGGGGCGCGGGTCATCCCGTGGCAACTCCTCTTCAATTTGAAGCCGGTAGGTTTCAGCTACCCTCTCCATCTCCTCCCTGACCAGGGGAAGTTCATCCCGCAGATCCCTCTTCTGACCCCTGTCGGCCTCTATGTCAAAGAGCCCTCCCTGATGACCCAGCCGGTACTGCTGATTCCTGATGCTTAACCGGCCACCCCAGTAGTTCAGAAGATAACGATCCTCCCACCCGGTCTCATCCTCCATGATGCTCTTTTTGACACTGATCCCATCCAGCGGGTAATTGGTTTCAAAGGGAATAGCGCACATCTCGCTAAGGGTGGGCAGCAGGTCAGTGACGGAGACCAGTCTTTCAACCTTTTTCCCTGCTTTGATCTTTTCGGGCCACTTGATAAACATGGGCGAACGTACGCCGCCTTCATCCACAGAACCCTTCTTCCCCTTCATTCCGCCGTTCCAGCGCCAGCGGTTGGGACCATTGTCACAGAAATAGATAATGATGGTGTTCTTATCGATCCCCAGCTCCCTGGTTTTGTTCACGATACGGCCTACATTCCAATCGATGTTCTCACACATAGCCAGGGCCGCGCGGGTATCGTTGATATCCTCCCTGTCCGATTCCGACAACATGTTGATAGGTTTCTCCCTGTACCGCTCCCAGTACTCCTGTGGTGCCTGGAAAGGGGTATGTGGAGTATTGAACGGAAGGTAGAGAAAGAAGGGGCTATCGGCGTGCTCCTCCATAAATGCCAGGCCGTGATCGGTAAAATCATCGATAATAAAACCATTTCCCTGAACGATTTGTCCATTGTGCTCCAGCATGGGTGAATGGTAGTTGCCCCAGTGTCCTGAACAGAAACCATAATAGTCTTCAAATCCCCGCCCGTTGGGATGATAGGGATACTGCATACCGTTGTGCCACTTGCCATAGGCCGCGGTACTGTAACCAGCCGCTTTAAAGATCTCTGCAATAGTGGTCTCGTCCATATCAAGCCGCTCTCCCCCACCCCCGGTACTGTAAACACCGCCCCGGAAATGGTAGCGACCGGTCATCAGCTCGGCACGGGTGGGCGAGCAGACCGCACAGACATAGAAGTTCTCCAGTGAGGCACCCGACGCAGAGAGTGCATCGATATTGGGGGTATTGATGTTGCTGTTCCCATGCAGACCCAGGTCCCCCCACCCCTGATCGTCGGTAAGGATCACTACGACATTGGGGCGCTTCATCGCCTGTTTGGTGGAACAACCAGCCAGGACAAAGAGAGTAAGCATACAAACAAGGAACAGCTGTCTCATATTCTCGGATTCTTTTAACGAATACCAAAAATAGAGATCATTCACGAGTGAACCAAACCTTATTCGTTCCTGATGCTTTCAGCCGGATTGGCGGTAGCCGCCCGGTAGGAATGAAAGCTCACCGTAAACATGGCCAGGAGCAGCACCACCAGAGTGACCATAAGCAACACAAGGAAGAATACACCCGCCTGGAAATTGATATGGTAGGCAAATTTCTGCAGCCATGCCCTTACACCAAAGTAGGCGGGTATGGAGATCAGTCCGCTGATGGCCAGTAGGTTGAACACCTCGCGGGAGAGAAGCCGCATCACTACCTTTACCGAAGCTCCCATGATCTTTCGTATACCAATCTCCCGGGTACGCTGGTTGGTGGTATAGGAGATCAGTCCCAAAAGACCCAGGCAGG
Source organism: Bacteroidales bacterium (assembly GCA_023135025.1). Lineage (GTDB taxonomy): Bacteria > Bacteroidota > Bacteroidia > Bacteroidales. The sequence goes on from JAGLTY010000154.1 coordinate 3,383, forward strand.
TGATAAAGATGGAGAGGATGGAAAAAACCAGCAAAATCTGGCTGGTGCGCCGTTCTGTGGCAAACAATTTGTCAAACTCCTCATCCATCCAGGAGTATTCGAAAGGAGCGTCGCTATTGAACTCACTCCAGGTACGTTCGAGGAATGAAATGGTTTCGGCCCGGTTGCCCTCACCCAGCCGGATGGTGATTACACCCTCCCAGTTGCCCGGCATAAAGTGCATGGCCATGGGCGCAATCTCTGATTGCATGGAGGCAAAATGAAAATCTTTAACCACACCGATAATGGGTTTGAATCTGTCCTCTTCCCCCTCCCCGCCAGGTTCCATAAATCTATTATTCAGGGGATCTTCCAACCCGAGTGCCTTCACGGCCGCTTCATTGATCACCACACCAAAGGAGTCGGAAGGCATATCCCGACTAAAAAATCTTCCGCTGGCCATCTCCATACCCATGGCCCGGTCAAAGTCATAACTTACACGAGAGGTGGCCAGTGTGAAAATCTCACCACGGTCCCATCCCTCCAGCCAGTGTGCATTGTCCGAATATGCTGTAGAGGGGATCGAGGTTGTATTGGCAGCAGCAACTACATTGGAGTGCTGAACAATCTGCTCCTTAAATGCATCGATCCTGCCCTCCAGCACATCCGATCTGTGTACCAGCAACAGATTCTCCTTATTAAAGCCTGTCTCCTTTTTCTGCATATAGTGCAGCTGCCGGTTCACCACGATGGTCCCCACAAGAATAACAATGGTCACGGTGAACTGAAGTACAATTAACACACTCCGGAGCAGGCTCCTGCCCGAACTGCTCTTTTCTGAGCTGAATACCGCTGCCGGTTTGAATGATGCCAGTATAAAAGCCGGGTAACTTCCCGCCACAACTCCTATAACGATGGCAAAGGTGATCAGCAGCGGGATGATCCACGACTGAGCGAAAATATCAAATTGAAGGTTGAGCTGGATCATGTTGTTATAGCCGGGGAGAAACAGATAGACCAGCGCCACCGCTGCCACCAGCGATATCAGGCTTAACAACACCGACTCGGTAAGAAACTGGGTGATCAGCTGTGACCGTTTGCTGCCCACCACTTTTCTTAAGCCAACCTCCCTGGCGCGGGTGGTCGAACGGGCAGTGGCCAGGTTCATAAAGTTAACCCCGGCGATGACCAGCATCAGAATGGCGGCCACCAGGAAGACATATACATAGAGCGGGTTCCCATTGGGTTCATGCTCGTACTGCAGATCCGAGTGGAGATGAATATCTGTTAGTTTTTGAACCTTATATCCATAGGAGTTCCCCGACTCCTCAAACTGCTGCACATCAACCCCCAGGAACTGTTCCAGCAAGGGTCCCACATATTTGACAAGCATCTCCCTTAATTGAGATTCAAATTCCACAGGATCGGTACCCTCCTTCAGAACCACATAGGTATAGTAATTATGGTTTAGCCAGTTGGTACTCCTGCTGTCTCTCAATGTTGAGAGGGAGCCGAGCATCTTACAGTGGAAATGGGAATTCTGTGGAAAGTCTGCCATGACCCCGGTGATCACCGACAGGTTGGTATCCTGTTCAATCTTTAAGGTCTGCCCGATGGGATCTTCGCTCCCGAAATATTTTCGTGCATACTCCTCGGTAAGAACAATGCTTCGGGGCTCCGTCAGACAGGTCCCGGGGTCACCCCTCAGTAGTTCAAAGCTAAAGAGATCAAAAAAGGTTGAATCGGCAAAGATAAATTCATCATCTGTCTCCTGGAAGGTTACATCGCCCCGCTTCACCATCCACCCACCTGATTTTCTGAGTCTGACCGACTGCTCCACTTCAGGGTAATCATTTAGCAGTGCTTCTGCCATGGGAGGTGATGAAATGGCATGTCGCATCTCAGTGGCCGGCATACTTCCTGAGATCCAGACCCGGTAAATCCGGTCCGACTTCTCATGGAACCGGTCATAGGTCATCTCATTGATCACATAGAGCAGGATAAAAATGGTGCTGGCGAGACCGATGGTCAGACCGAAAATATTGATCAAAGTGTATCCCCTGTGTCTCCAGAGATTTCGCAGGGCAACAAGAATATAGTTTCTAAGCATTAAGAGAAGTTTCCATATAGACGTACAAGACGCCGAAATGTCACAGGAAAGTGAAAAAAATCCGATTTGTATCTATATTTGTGGTTGTAAAATATCCCCATATGAAAACCATACTAAACTGGAAAAAAGGCCCTTTCTCCACAACCTGTCAGATTTTTTCAGGCGCGGAGTCTTTGGGACAACTGGAGGATCATCCATTCAGGCAGACAT
>JAGLTY010000155.1 GCA_023135025.1 Bacteroidales bacterium
TAAAAATCGCCACTCACAATATCCTTGGGTTTGAAGAGAATAAAGGTGTCCGGATAGGGTGACTTTTCCGGAAGAATGGCAAACTGAATCCTCTTGGCATACCTGATACTATCGGTAATATCCTTATTCTTCTGGGCCAGCTCCTCCTTTTGAGCCACCACGATGGCCGTACGATCTTTAACTTTGCCTTCCAGAATCAGGTTTTCTCTCTTCAGAGCCCTCTCCCTGATTTTGATATAGGATATAATGATGATTGCGAGTGCCACTACTGCTGAGAGAATGAAGTACCACGTGAGATAGAAGGGCGGTCTGATCACAAACGAGAAGGTGGCAGGCTCCCTGTTCCATACCCCGGCACTGTTTTTGGCCTTTACCAGGAAAGTATACCTGCCATGAGGTAAAACAGGATAGATGGCCCGGGTCTGTCTGTCTGGCATTCGCCAGTCATTATCGATCCCATCCAACATGATCTGATACAGTATATCGTCAGGATTGAGGGTAATGGCAGCGTACTGAAAAATAATGGAGTTCTGCTTGTGGGAGAGGCTTAATCCCTGGTTCATATCAATAGTCAAATGATCGACCTGCATCCCTGTGATATGAACAGCTGGTTCTCCAGTTACAGGAACCTCCCTTGAAGGACGGTATTTGGTGACTCCCGCTACCGTTCCAAACCAGAGGTCCCCTGCCTGATCCACGTAAGATGCATTGGGTTTTGTCTCTATCCCTACAAAACCACTCCTGGATGTAAAAGAGTAGAAGCGCCCTTCGTTCCTGAAAAATATATTGAGTCCTTTATTGGTTCCCACATAGATATTGTTGTAGCGGTCCACATTCACCTGGTTAATGAGGTTTGCCAAGAGTTCGCCGCCTTCCACCGTATATACATGAATCACCTGTTTATGATCGACATCATAATGAATCACACCCCTTCCCTCGGTCCCGATCCAATATGTGCCATCCTGGTCCTCTGCCAGACAGAGGGGCGTAAAATCAAATCCCAGGTTCAGATCTACAAACTCACCACCATCAATCAGGGTGATACCACTCCCGCTCTGTCCGATCCAGACCCTGTTTTCCGAATCGATAAAGAGCGCAGAAATGTGGTTTCCTTTCAGACCATCAATCTGGGTAAACTTCTTTACCACCCTTCTTTTGCCAATGTCGTAATAGATCAATCCATCCAGTGCTCCAACCCAGAGAAAATTGTCCCGGTCGATATCCATGGCCCTCACCTGTTTCTGACCGATTATTCTGTTAAGTTGCCAATCTTCTGTAAGGCCCCTGGTACGGTTGTAATTTGTAACTCCCGAGGTAAAGGTTCCGATCCAGACTGTTCCATCTTTATCCTCCCTCAGAAACTCAATCCTCTCTCTTCTCAATTCTTCAAAACCGTGCATCCAACCTCCTGCAGATGCCGGGTCAAGGATCGTTATCCCCTCATTGGTCCCAAACCAGTAGGAGCCGTCCCTTCTCTGAAGGATGGCCCTGACCTGTGGGTTAATCAGACCATCATCTTCACCATAGGATATAAAATCATCTCCTTTATAGACACAAATACCATTCTCATTGGTCCCGATCAGGATATTTCCCTCGCGGTCCTGCATGATCGACCAGACCTTCAATCCGGGAAATCCATTCCGTTCACTGTAGAGTTCCAGACTATTATCAGGAGTAATTCTGACGACTCCTCCCTCGAAGGTGCCCGCCCAGATATTGCCATCCCTGTCCTCAAACAGCGTACTGATCCAGTTCGACTTGAGCCCTGCCTTTACCAGGTCGTACATTACCGAACTGTCCACAGTAGGATTATACCTGTAGAGTCCGCCATGATACTTGCCGACCCAGGTCTTTCCCCTGCTATCAACCAGAATCGCTGTTGTCGGGTAGAACTTTGGCACACCATTCATTTCAAGATCAATATACCTGGTGCTGTCTGCATCAAAATATTTGACAGCCAGGTCGGTCACAAAATAGATTCTGCCGTCCTGGTCCATAAAATGGCTGAAAACCAAATCAGAAAGATCGTTGCCTGAATATTGTATAAACTGCAACTGGTCCGGAGGGGCATCCGGATTTACCAGCTTAATCACACCGGCTCCCTCTGTGGTAAACCAGAGATGCTCAGTGGTATCCTGCAGGATGGAAGTGATGGTTGAATGGTTGAGTACCGCCGGGGATGGAACTGATTTAAATGAAGTTCCATTAAATATCGATATTCCTCCACCGGTATGTCCAAACCAGATCTGCCCGTACTGATCCTCGCAAATGGCCCTTACTCCATTCTCTGCCAGGCCATCAGCTGCAGTGTAGTTGATAAAGTTCACCCCGTCGAACCTGGTCACACCGGCCTGTGTTCCCACCCAGTAAATGTCGTTCCTGTCCTGGATTATTTTGTAGACAGTGGACTGGGCCAGTCCATCCGAAACAGTGAACTGGTCAAAATAGAACTGTTGTCCGTAAATAGATAGGGACCCCAGACAGATCCATAGTATAACCGCCCGCCGGAACATGCTATTGTTAATAGTCCTTCGGTATAAAGAAGAAGGTTCCGTCCTCATCTTCCATTCCGGCTATCTTCCCAAACTGCGGCTTTTGCTGGGTTGTGTTCTCGACAGCTTTGGTAACCCTCAACACAATGTTTTCGATAGGAACACAATTGCCCGGGTTGTTGATCAGCATATTGGCAAAGGTTCTGGTAAACTGGCTATCGTCCACGGCCAGCTCATATCCTGCTGAAGAGAAGACCTGCGATGATTTAAACCTGGTAGAGGTCCAGTCGTCACAACTTCGTTCCTGGATCCCGGAACGCATAGCCTGATAAAAACTGGGGCCCGATTCACAGGCATCTGTAATCACCAGTGTATGTGTAAGAAAATCGGGATAGACCTGCATGGCAGCTTTCAGTGCATTGATATTATAGAAGGTAAACTCATCATCCCTGGAAGCATCAACAGGTATCCAGTAGCCACTCTCATTAACATACTTTCCATGACCGGCATACCAGATCAGTATGGAATTCACACGGTTGCTTCTGATCATATCCCTCAATTCGATGGAGAAAAATTTAGATAGCTCGGCCTTGGACATGTTTTTTTTATGAATCACATTGTGGATCTGGTAATTTGCCAGTGCTGATCGCATCATGGTTACATCCTTGGAAGGCCCACTCAGGCTGGCAAATGAATCATAGTCCGAATTTTCAATAAATATGGCCCATGTTTTCCCCATTGGATTGTCATCAAAGGACTGTGCATCACGGTTTAGCTTGTACTCTATCTCGGATCTGTTGCCAAATTCGTCCTCAACAATCACAGTGATCCTGCTTTTATTGGTCACATTCAAAGTGGCCGTAAAATTGGGATTCAGATCGCTGGGGATATAACTTGCTATCACGCTGTCGATGTAAATGGAGGTAATCCTGCTCTCATCTTCAATTTTCCCCTCCACATAGATCAGGGGATCGTTGTTATCCAGATAGAGGATATTATTTTCTGAACCATAAGGCGCGATCATCCTGACAACAGGAGCATCAATTTCCGTACGCCTGATGGGGAAAATTGCAGTCTCCGTATTTTCATATATATCCGAAACCTGTACCGTTATCTGGTTGGCATTGGAAAGATTCACACTGGCAAGAAACCTGAATCCCTCCTCGGTTTTTTCCACTGGTACAGAAAATCCATTGACCTGGAGTGATTGAATATCACTCTCATCTGAAATTGCTCCGGTAACATTCAGAAGCATGATCTCATTGGAAACATCGATGGTATTGGCATCATTGGAAAGGGGGTCTACCAGCACTACCATTGGTTTGTTCTCTTCCCGGTTTAACTCGAACATCCGCCGGGTAGCCTCCTCGTGCAGCCGCTGTGCAGTACCATCATACTTGGACATGACCAGCAGTTTTTCATAATCAACAAGGGCATTCTCATAATCCTGGATCGCTTCATAGGCCTCTCCCCGCTTATAGTAAATCTCCGCATTCTCCGGATCCAGCTCAATGGCTTTGGAATAATCAATAATGGCGTAACTGGTTTGATTCATTTTGTTATTAATATCGCCCCGGTAGATATAAATCAATGGCTCATCGGTATACTGCACCGATGCCATGGAGAGTGTCTCGCTCGCCTTCAAATAATTGCCCAGGGCCGCTAATACCTGACTCTGCAGGAGGATTCCTTCAAAGTGCTGCGGCTCCATCTGAAGCACCTCGTTCACTTCATTTCCGGCAGCTTCGTAATTCTGCTGTTGGTACAACAACTGCGCATATGAGAAGTGGATGGCCACCACCCTTCTGTTCTTATGTAAAGATTGTCGATAAGCCTCTTCGGCTTCATTGTACATTTCCAGCTTTTCATATACCTGGGCCAGGTTATAATAAGCCCATTCATCCTCTTTCAGCTTAAGACACCTCTTCCCGTCGTTCAGCGCCTCCTCATACTGCATGAGAGCCATATGGACCCCCTGTCTCACCTGGTAAGCTTCCAGAAATTTGTTTTTCATATAGATGGCGGTGGTCAGCCTTGCCAGCGCACGAGGGTTATCCCCATGAAGGTGCCATTCATTTCCTGCGAAATAATAGAGCTCTGCATCTTTCTCCTCGAAGACCAATGCGCGATCAAAATCCTCCGCTGCATTTTTATGTTCTCCGCTCCTCGAATATGCACTTGCCCGTTGTATATAAGCCTTTTCATAATCGGGATCCAGCTCTATGGCTCTGGTATACTGGATAATGGCATCCGCATAATTATTGGCCTTTGCAAAATCTTCTCCGGCTTTGTAACACTGTTTGGCCGATTGCGCCTGAACTGTTGCAGTTATCATTAACGGCAGCAGAATCAAAATATATCCTAATTTTTTCATGGCTTAGTGCAACCTTTAAGTACAATACCAATATCTAAATAAATGTACGTAACTTTCTGAATAAATGTTTCTTAATGTACTCCATTTTGGATCAACACGAGATTTCAGATTACAAGAATAGCTTTATGATCCATGAAGATCATTCAATTTATTCTTGAAGACTTCCAGCTTTGTATCTCCAATTATCACTGTTTCATCAGGTTTATCATCTATTTCAGGTGCTTTAACTCCCTGGGTAAATAACATCTTCCCTGTAAAGACCCTGGCTTCATCCCATAATCCAGATTCAAGAAAACTGTTGTGTAGTTTCGCTCCCCCTTCCACAAAAACCGAGACAATCTGGCGATCGAAAAGCTCCTCCATCACATCAACCATCTCGTATGAGGGATCGGTATACACCGTCTGTATTTTACCTGAATAATTACGCTGAACTCCTGTAAATACAATGGTCTCCTGTGAACCATCAAGAATTTGCGCACTCTCCATTAACCGCCCGTTCCTATCGAGTGTAATGCGGACAGGGTTCTCCCCGGACCACCTGCGAACAGTGAGGCTGGGATTATCGGTTAAGATGGTGTTGGTTCCCACCATAATGGCCGACTCCTCACTTCTCCATTTATGAACCAGTGTGCGACTCACTTCATTACTGATCCATCTGGGCCCTTCCTGATCGCCCGGCTCCCGTTCAAGATCGATAAACCCATCAACAGTTTGTGCCCATTTCAGAATCACATAGGGCCTTCGGTAATTGATATAGTGAAAGAACCTGCGGTTCACGTGAAA
>JAGLTY010000156.1 GCA_023135025.1 Bacteroidales bacterium
AAAACAATCATCCGGGGATTGTATTCGATACACTCACCTATGATTTCGGGCTCCTTGAAAAAGGTTGTGATGCAACCTGCAGATTTTCTTTCGTGAACAGGGATGAAATCCCGGTAATCATCACAAATGTCAAGTCATCCTGCGGATGTACTGTCCAGGAATGGCCCAGAGAACCAGTGATACCGGGAGGGTCTGGAACCATCAAAGTGAAGTATAACACCAGAATCACCGGCACTTTTCAAAAAACCCTTCAGGTCCATACCAGTCGAAATCCCCAACCTATTGCATTAACCATAAAAGGGGTTGTAAAGAAAATCCGGAATAAGAAATAACCTAGTTCTGATAATGGTTTTCTCGTGCATCGTCCTCATTATCCATCGCAGGGCCCTGTTCGATCTTACGCCAATCGATGGTTTTGTTGTATCTCTTCATGGACAGTTCAGCATTAAAAACGCGACCATCATGACGCTCCAGGGTATATGGGGTGAAATCCGGCTCTGAGGTAAAAAAGTCCTGCAACAGGGAGGCAGTTACATCGAAGTGATTTACATAGGGTACATTCAGAATATTGTAGAGGGTCTTGAGAATGGAACCAAAATTAGCATGCGTATGTGAAACATAGCTCTTTTTCACATACGGACCCGCCATCATCAGGATGGATCGGTGCGCATCCATATGATCCACACCACCCTGCGGATCATCTTCAGTAATGATGACCAGCATCTCTTTCCAGTAGTTGGTTCTGGATAAAAAATGGAGGACCCGGCCCACCGCCAGGTCGTTGTCAACCATAAAAGAGTGTGGATAGGGGTACCCATCCTCCGGACGGATACTTGCTCCATGGTCATTGGGGATCATCATGGTTACCAGGGCAGGCATCTTCTCCTCACCTTCAATCCACATTCTGGTAAACTCACTTTCAAACTGATCCATCCTGTATTGATCAGGAATGTTCATGTTGTAGCCTGCGTAGTTATGGCTGGTCCTTGTGAACAGTGCCTTCTGCATGGGAACCATCACTCCATGGGCAGCACCGGTATTGGTGTCGTACCACTCCTCCCGAACATGAGCTGTTTCATTGGCCTGACCGAAATTATAAAAACTTACATTCTCTCTTTCCAGGGCTTCCCACAACCCGCCAATCTCGGCATAGTCTTCCGGATCCACACTGCCGATAGTTCCCGGAAAACGTCGTCCGGGTGCTTTGGAAAACAGCCTGGCGCTCTTGCTAACACTTGCATTGGCTTCCACCCATTCGTTTGGGATTACCCCCACCAGCCAGTGGTGACCATGTACCGATGCGTCGCTGTCACAATAGTAATTGTCCGAATAGGCAAACTGTTTGGCAACTTTGTGATGGTTGGGAGAGATCATCAGGTTGGGGAACTCCTCCCGAAGTGACTCGGGCAGGGTATATTCATTGTTGACCCCGTACCTGGCCAGGGTACTGTCGCCTGCACCACCTTTCAGCTGACCAAAGACCTCATCGTAGGTCCGGTTTTCCTTGGTAATGTAAACAATGTGTTTGATGGGGCTTTCGCGCAAACCGGGCAATGGGGGCAACGGGTTTATCCCATCGTCCATGATCCTTGATTCCAAAAAGGTGTTATCAATGGATTGCCTGGTGTAGGTTGCCAGTTCATCATCAGAAGGGATCCTTACTTTTTGGAAGCTGCCCAGCTGTATATCGCCAATATAATCGCCCTGTGGTGGCATTACAAAACCTTCTCCGCCATTTGGTCCGGCCCCAAGACCTCTGCAGCTAATGATGTAGAGTTCCTTTTCATCTTCTGACAACTTTACCCTGGTGGGGCCCCATCCGGAAGGGATCAATCCCCTGGTGGTTCTGCCCGGAATATCGATAACGGCAACAGCATTAAATCCCAACAGAGCTACATACAGCGTTTTTTCATCCTTGCTCATGGTGATCCCAAAAGGCAACAGTCCTCGATACCTGTCGATTCTCTCATCGACCAGAATTGGAATGGTTCCGACTATCTGTTGAGTGTGGTAATCAATAACCGAGATATTGTCATTGGTGGCATTGGTGACATAGGCAAACTGTTTCCCCACGGCTATGGAGTTGGGGCTGGCGCCCCCCACAACCTCCGCATCTTCCACCACCTGTCCGATCTGATGTCCTGTCTTGAATTTGCTGATTACCTTATTGCTGTTCAGGTCGATGGTAAACACGCTCATGGCATCGGGATGCAACGGGCTGCCCAACCCGGGTATTTTTCTTCCCTCAACCACGGTACCTTCTATGGATTCTATGGTATTATCGCCATAAGGGTGGTGGGAGATCATCAGGGAATCGTAATTATCGGGAGTGGCTCCCTCAATAAGCGGGTAGGAGTACATGCCCACATTTGCCACAAATGCCTGATTTTTATCAGGGCTCAAAGCGAGACCAAAGGGTTGGCGCCCCACCTGAACAGAGGCTAACTTCTTCTTAGAGTTCAGATTAATGCGCACCATCCTGAAGTTGCCCCTGTCAAGCACCAGCAACTCATCTCCTGCTTCATTCAGCATCAGGTCGGAAGTGAAACTATCCTGGTAATCCACCCCTTCCACCATCCCATTTAAAGAGATGGAATCAAGCTTTGTCAGGTTCTCAATATCATAGGAAATGACCGCACCATTGTCCCCTCCGCTCAAATATACCGTCTTGGAGTCCTTTGCAAAGGCAACCCCCAGAAAAGAGCCTCTGGAGAGCGGTGAGGTGATCGTTCCGTCATAAGCGGGTACCCTGGTAGCATCTAACGAAGAGAGGTCTATAATGGTAAAGACTCCATTGTGCAGGGTGATACACTTTTTTCCATCCGGCGAGATGGCCATGCCGAACGGATCGTGTGTAATGCGAAGCAGTTCGCCTGCCGGTGTGACATGCCGGCCACTGGGTAGCACCGAGACTCCGTTCAGATTGATTTTACAGAATTGGTCTCTTCCCGGTACCTGTAAAACCTTCACCCGATTTCCCGGGTTGCCACATCCCACGAACAGGATGAAGAGTGTCAACGATAAAAAGTGCCTTGATTTCATATTTTTTTTATCATCCTTTGAAAATGTAAGATCAGTTTCTCAGACAAAGGTATAGAGAATTCTTCCAGAACCCAGAAACCCATTCTTTCATAAAAAGCAATAGCGGTTACATTCTCTTTTTCAACATCCAAAACAATTTTCTCGGAACCAGATAATAGGGCTTCCTTTTCAACCTCAGTAACCAGTCTATGCCCAACGCCCAACCCTCTGAAATGTGGATATGTCGCAATATTGCTGATATAATAATCGCCATTGCTCAAGCTGCCGGCAGTCCTGTTAAATTTCAACAGTATGAAGATTTTACGAAACATTCGCATCCCGATTTTTTTAAATAGCATATAACCGGTCCTTGAATTCTCACGTTTTTTTGCCTGCTTATCATAAGACAAAATCATTCCGGCCCGGGCACCATCTACTTCAGCAAAACAGACATGTATAAAGCTGAAGAGATTTGACTGATCACAAAACAGATTCTGCAAGACGTTTTTTACCCTATCTCCAAAAAGAACACGGAAATAGGGTGCTGACAGCAAAATAAGTTCTGCAGCATCCACATGATCTTCTGCTACAGCATCTCTTATGGTGATCATAACTTGGTACCTGAATATCTATATATAGGATTTTCGTTCTCTATATCCTGATATAGATTTTGTGTTTATGAAGCCACTGGCATATATACCACAGTAAAAAGAGAACAATAGCATTGGTCAGGATCGAGGCTGTTAATGTGCCCATCCATCCAAACAGCAAAAAAGTAAATGGATGAATGACAGACTCGATAAAAACTGCACCACCCACATGGGCAAACAGGTAAATAAACAGGGGATTCATCCCTACGACTCTTAAAAACAGGGACCATTTTTGTCGCTTTTTTATATCAATCAACCAATAGGAAAAAGCCAGGGTCAGCAACGTCCAGCCCCCACTTACAATCACAAAAGATGAGGTACTTATTCTCTTGATAATGGGAGTAACTGGATTAAGGGCATATCCAACTACCACGCCTATCACACCGGCTATAATCAATATCTGAAGCTTTTGCATTGCCGTACGCTTACTCATCAGCAACTGTCCGGCCAGCACCCCCCAGATCGTATGAGCGGTGGTTGGAATCGCATTAAACGAAACCCAGTGGCCTCTCAGGTCGGCCCCGCCATACTGCAGATCAAGCCAGGTTCCGAAATTCTCATTGGCAACAAAGGGATGGTTGAAGCCCTCCACCGGGAAACCCCTGTAGATAATCTCAGTGATTGCCAGCAGAAGAAAGGAGAAAATGATTTGCACCCTGGCCGGTTTGTTCATCACCAAAAATGCCAGAATGTATGTCACCGATAGCTGTGCAAGTACATTCTGGAACCGAAACACAATTTCCCCGGCGCCGATACAATAGAGTGCCCAACCCAGAATTAAAAGTATACCTGCCCTTTGAAAGATATGCCTGATAATCTGAGAATGGGTCTGGCCACGTTTTTTTCGATTGGACAGGGAATAGGGCATGGCCACTCCCACGATAAACATAAAATAGGGCTGAATCAGGTCCCAGAAACACAGACCGTTCCATGGATGATGATGAAATTGCTTGCCAATGAAATAAATAATGGATCCTTCAAGCGCTGGATCGTACATGACCGAAAACAGGTGCGTAAATTCAGCAATCAACAGAAACATGGTTGCTCCGCGAAAAAAATCAAGGGACAACAGACGCTCTGCAGGCTGTGATGGTTTGGATTGAGACATCATTCTTGCTATATTAATAAACTGATATCTTTGGTATAAACCTATCTATTTTTTTTCATGAAAAATTTATTCACACTTATTCTTTTTGCATTTCCATTCTTGGTAACAGCGCAAACCAGCTCTAATCAAAAATCAGATCCGCTCATTGCGGCCTCCCCGGAAAGTGTAGGTATGTCGGTCGAAAGACTGGAGCGGATTGATGCGATGTGCAAGGAATCAATTGAAGATGGAGATGTGCCGGGAATTGTTGCACTGGTAGTCCGAAATGGAAAGATCGTTTTTCACAAAGCTTACGGGAAAGCTGATAGTGAATCAGGCAGGTCCATGAAAAAGGATGATATCTTTAGAATCGCATCCCAGAGTAAAGCGATCACATCCACTGCAGTGATGATGCTCTGGGAAGAGGGGAAATTCAGGCTGGATGATCCTGTCTCCAAATATATCCCGGAGTTTAAAGATCCCCGGGTATTGAATAATTTTACCTATGGTGATACCAGCTATACAACTCTGCCCGCCAATAAAGAGATCACAATCCGGCATCTGCTCTCTCATACATCCGGTATTGGATATGGCATTATTGATGGAGATGAACAATTTCAAATGATTTACCATAAAGCGGGGATTACAGATCTTTTTACAACTGAAAACATTACCATAGCAGAGAGTGTGAAGAAACTGGCTAAACTGCCGCTGCATCATCATCCCGGTGAGGAGTTTACCTATAGCGAAGGTCTGGATGTCTTAGGGTATTTCATTGAAGTTGTCTCCGGCATGCCTTTTGATGAATTTCTCAGAAGCCATCTGTTCGATCCATTGGGTATGGATGATACCTGGTTTTACC
>JAGLTY010000157.1 GCA_023135025.1 Bacteroidales bacterium
GAAAGGATATTGAGAGAGGAGCCTATATTTCTTCGGTTTGCGAAGAAATTAAGTGACAATAACAATATCCTGAAGAGATGAAGGTTGCCGATACATTTATCCCTGAGAATCCCTATCTTTGCAGGTATGCGAACAGGCATGGATATTCGTGCGGGTCTCTTGCTGTTCCTGGTTTTATTGCTGGGAGGGTGTGAGAATGATATTGAACGGATCAACATGCTTACCGATGAGACCGAGGTGCCTACAGTTCAGGGTAAAAACATAAAGGTCATATACAGCGATTCGGCAAAAGTCAAGGTCCAGATCCTTGCACCGGTCTATAAACAGTATCCCACTGCTGAACGCCCCTACATGGAGTTTGAGAAAGGTTTGGAGGTCTATTTTTATGATGACTCCGCCAAGATAGAATCGCAGATCAGGGCCGACTATACCATCTACTATATGGAGGAACGGCTCTGGCATGCCACAGATAATGTGGTGGCACAACGCTTCGACAACGGGGATGCCCTCTATACCGATGAGTTATTCTGGAATGAGGCCGAGGAGCTGATCTACTCAGACTCTTATACCAGGGTACATAGTGAAGATAATACCCTGTATGGAAAAAAGGGGTTCAGATCGCACCAGAACCTGTCCAACTGGCAGCTAATCGGTTCCAGCGGAACCATAAATGTTAAGGATGAGGAGTAGTGTATCCGGTTTTTTTGAAGTGGTCTGGTTTGTCCTCGGCGGACTGATGCTTTTTATGGGGGTGGATCTTCTCCTGGGGTCAGGGTTTAGTGATAGCTGGTACTATTTTCTCTTTTCCCTCCTCGCATTTGCTATGTACTTTTTCAGAAGACGTTCGAGAATCACACGCCGGTAACCCATGAATTATCTGAACCTGATCACCCTTATACTGGTATCCATTCTTTTCTCAGCCCTCTTTTCAGGTATGGAAATCGCATTTGTCTCCTCCAATAAGCTGAGGATTGAGATAGACAGGAAGCAGAAGAAAACTTTTGCAGGAATGGTCAGTTTCTTTACCAAGCACCCATCCAGGTTTATTGCAACCATGCTGGTGGGCAATAATATTGCCCTGGTCATCTACGGGATCGCTTTTGCCATGCTGCTGGAGGAGCCCATCCGGAACCTGCTGGGAAGTAACGCTGATGCAGCTGTCCTGCTTGTACAGACCCTGATCTCCACCCTGCTCATACTGCTTACAGCCGAATTCTTACCCAAGACCCTCTTCCGGATTAATCCCAACAACTCGCTTCGTTTGCTGAGTCTGCCTATCATGTTCTTTTATGCAATCCTCTATCCCATAACCATCCTCACCATTGGTATCTCCAATTTCACTATGAAATACCTGTTGCGGGTCAATCCCTATACCGAGAAGGCCGAGCCTGTGTTTGGCAAGGTGGACCTGGATCATTTCCTCACCACCGTTAAGCCGGAACAGACCACAGATGGTGAAGAGACAGGAGATTTGATGATATTTAAAAATGCCCTGGAATTCTCAGGTCTGAAAGTTCGTGAATGCATGATTCCCAGAACCGAGGTGATTGCCCTTGAAGTTGACTCCCCGCTGGACGACCTTGCAGAACGTTTTGTAGAAACCGGATTAAGCAGAATCCTTGTTTACACCGATACCATCGACAATGTGATCGGATACGTAAACTCCAAAGATCTGTTCAGAAAACCGGAAAGGATTAAATCCCACCTCAAACCAATACAAATTGTCCCGGAAACCCTCCCGGTTAATAAACTGCTCACAGGATTTATCAAAGACGGAAAGAGCATTGCCCTGGTGGTGGATGAGTTCGGAGGGACCTCCGGATTGATCACCACCGAAGATATTATCGAAGAGATATTTGGAGAAATAGAGGATGAACATGATACCAGCAACCTGGTGGATAGAGAGCTGGAGAAAAACCATTTCCTGCTCTCGGGGCGTCATGAAATCGATTACCTCAACGAAAAATACTTCATGGGCATCCCCGTCTCGGAAGAGTACGATACCCTGGCAGGATATATCATCTACCACTATGAAAGCATTCCCGAAAAAGAGACCACCCTGGAGCTGGATAACTTCCTGATAACCATTACAGATGTCAGTTCAAATCGCATCGAAGAGGCAAAGCTGAAGGTGATCCGCTCCTGATTACACAATTTTCATCCATTCAATGTGTATTAAACCTCTAATTATTACTATATTCGTACGCTCAAAAAATATAGGTACAGAATCAGTTAAATAGTTTTATATAAATGGCAACATTACAGAATATTAGAAACAAGGCGGGACTACTTGTAGCTGTCGTTATCGGACTTGCACTTTTTGCATTTATCCTTGGTGACTTGATGGGTTCCGGATCAAGCTCGATGGGGAAAAAATCCGTTGCAGAGATCAATGGAAAAGGAGTTGGAGTTACCGATTACATGAACCGGGAAAAAGCCCTTCGGGAATTTTACGAGCTCAATGCAGGCGGACAGTCACTGGATGCAGAACTTGAAAGGCAGATCCAGCAGGAGACCTGGAGAAGGCTCATAAGAGAGACCATCATGGAACGCTCCTACGAGAAGCTGGGCCTCTACGTAAGTGCCGATGAACTGAAGACCATGATTACCGGTGACCAGACCATGGGTTTAAATGGAAACCTCGCACTGAGTGAACCCCACCCCATTATTCGTCAGATGTTTTCCAACCCGGAAACCGGGCAACTGAATCGTGCGGTGATGACCAACTATTTCAATAGTCTGGACAACGTACAGTTTGCACAGGAGAAGAAACGCTGGCTATTTATCGAGAATGAGATTGTTGAGGAGAAGATGAACCAGAAGTATTTTACCCTGGTGAGAAAAGGATTTCAGCCCTCCTCCCTTGACCTGAAAGATTATGTCACTGAAACCGCAAAGAGTACTGACTTTGCCTTTATCTCCAAGCCATTCACTGAGATTGCAGACGAAGATATTACAATCAACGACGCAGATCTGAAAGCGTACTACAAAAGGCATAAAGAGGCTTATAAGCAGGATGCCTCCAGAACCTTCCAGTATGTAGTTTTCGAAGTGGAGCCCAGTGAAAAAGATGTGGAAAATGCCAGATACTGGTCCTCCCAGACCGTGATTGAGTACAGCAGAATTTCAGGTGATGAGATTCCCCGGTATGTGAACGGAACCTCCGATGAGCCTTTTGATGTAAGGTTCTACACCTATGAAGAGTTGCCCGGTATCATCAGGGATTCTGTCTTTAATGCAGATGAAGCAACCATTGTGGGACCCTATCGCGACCAGGAATCTTATAAATTGGCCCGCGCCTACAATGCTCAGATGAGGGCCGATTCAGTAAGGGTACGTCATATCCTGCTCTCTCTCCAGGCATACGGTGGAAACAGGCAGGTAATTGGTGAACTGGCCGACAGCCTGAAAGGAGTTATTGAGAACGGAGGCAACTTTAACCAGATTGCCCTAGAATATTCGGCCGATGAAAGCAACCGTGCCATCGGTGGCGACCTGGGCTGGTTCAAAGAGGGTAACATGGTTACAGCATTCAACAATGCATGTTTTGAGAACAGCAAAGGAGAGATTGTCACAGCTGAAACTCAGTTTGGCACCCACATCATTATGATTGAAGATCAAAGCAAACCCGTTTCAAAGATACAGGTTGCAACCGTTGTGAGGTACATTTTTGCCAGCGATGAAACCAACCAGGACTATTATAACCGGGCAGTGAAATTCAGAGGTAAAGCCACCGATCTGGAGAAATTTACAGAACAGGCAAGGGAATTCGGCCTGGACCCCAGGTTTGCTCCCAACATCACAAAGGATCAATCGACCATTCCTGGCATTGATGATCCCATAAGAATTACCAAATGGGCCTATACCTCTGAGGTAAATAGTGTAAGTAATATTTTCAGTCAGAATGACGATAAATACATTATCGCTGTGCTTACTGAAGCCAGGGAAGAAGGATATGCAGAACTGGAAAGTGTGCGCGCAGAACTGACGCTGGCCGTGAAAAAAGAGAAGAAAGCTGAAAAACTGGTTGAGATGCTTAATGACCAGCTGGCCGGAGTAACGGATCTCTCTCAATTCGGTATGGACAATAGTGAGAATGTGGGTGAAGCAACTCAAATCAAATTTGCAAATACCTATGTAGCCGGAGTTGGACTGGAACCCTATATTGTTGGTGCCTCCATGTACCTGCCGCTGGACCAGGTATCCGCTCCACTGGTGGGTGAAAGCGGAGTATTTGTGATTGCTGTGACAAACCGCACAGAGGATCCCGCAGCAGTGGGAGATGATGTTGCTGCAAAAGCAAGGTTAAGGTACAGCCTGGAATCGAGGAGCAATTACGAAGCTTACAATGCGCTGGTTGATGCTGCCAAGGTGCAGGACAACCGTCTGGAAATCTTCTACAACTAAAGCTCACAACTATTGGTTCGCAAAGTGGTTATTCCCTTCGGGAAAAATCCCAGTTTGCTTCACCCAATAGTTATTCGCTAGTGAAAGGCTGCTTCGCCTTACAAATGCTCATAGAAGCAAGCATAACTATAACAAGAAGGGCACCCGTTTGGGTGCTTTTTTTGCTCCTTCCCAAAATTATCTCTACTGCCTAACCAGTGTAACCTTACCCAGCTCAACAGGATTCCAGCCATCCTGGACAGGACGAATTGAGATAATCAGATCTCCGGTTACTGAAATTTCTATCTCCCCCAGGATCGTTTCTTCGAATTCGCTACCTGTTGCCTGGATCTCCGCTTCCAACTCCTCTTCACCAATGCTTATTTTCAACTTGCCGGAGTCTTCAGCACTCACTTGAGCCTTCACAGTATATTTTCCGGGTTCAGCCGTATTGAACATCCATTCGAGCCTGACCCTGGAATCTGCCCAGTTTACGATCCTTGCCTCATTGCCTGATCCTTTAAGGAGGGCATGGGTTCCATATCCCGGATTATGGATGTCTGCAAAATCTGCCGGCAATTCAATCTTACCACCAGTCAGTGAAGGCATATTGCTGGCAACCTCCAGGCTTCCCCGGGTTTCCACTACAATCACAGTATTCACCAGGTCGGGCGCCCGGGCGGGCAGTTCTATAAGAAGATCATCCCCTTCAAAGCGAGAAGATAATTCCTGCCCCTGATCCACCAGGAGTTTGATTTTGCTGACGGTTGCAGATATTCCCGGTACCCTGAGCAGGTTGTTTTCGGGCCACTTGAAAACATGAAGATAGAGGGTTGTCCCATCTTCAGTATCACGACTGGTGCATCTACCCCAGGGCAGTTTAAAAAAGGGGCTGGCCTGTGTCCCATAGATCGACTCACCATTGAGATCCATCCACTTCCCGATGGCCTGCAGGCGATCCACACTTGGTTCAGGGATCTCTCCCTCTGCAGTGGGCCCCACATTGAGCAGGAGGTTGCCCCCCTTGCTGGCAATATCCACCAGCATCCGGATCAGTGTGGTGTCCGATTTCCAATTGTGGTCGTAGTGTTTATACCCCCAGCTGGTGTTCATGGTCATACAGACTTCCCAATCGTAATCAAGGCCGGTGGGAGGTACATGTTGTTCAGGTGTGGAGAAATCACCTGGCCATGGCCTGTATAAGCGGTTGTTGGTAATCATGGCC
>JAGLTY010000158.1 GCA_023135025.1 Bacteroidales bacterium
ATATGGTGAAACAGTACCTCATTACGCGATGGAAATTTAATTATAAAATGATGTTTTTTATCATTTTTTTTGAGGGACAGAAAAACCTAATTTCGTATCCATACATTAATCCTACTATTTATGGACAATATTCTGGTGATTGGTGCTGCCGGGCAGATCGGTTCGGAGCTGGTGGTTGAATTAAGAAAACAGTACGGCAGTGAACATGTTTTTGCCACAGACATCAAACTGGCACCACCAGATGTGATCGAAGGGGGCCCCTTCCAGGTACTCGATGTGATGGATGACAAGCAGCTAATCCACTTTATTATCCGGCACAAGATCACACAGATCTATCACCTGGCTGCAGTGCTCTCCGGCAATGCTGAAAAACTCCCCACCCAGGCGTGGAACATCAACATGGATAGCCTGATGAATATCCTGGAAGTTGCCAAGATGGTGGAGGAGGTTAAAAAGGTGTTCTGGCCCAGCTCTATCGCTGTTTTTGGTCCGACCACACCCCGTACCAACACCCCCCAGTTAGCCGTAATGGAACCGGTAACTGTTTACGGGATCAGCAAGCTGGCCGGTGAACGATGGTGCGACTACTACTTCAATAAATATGGGGTGGATGTGAGGAGTATACGCTACCCTGGTCTGATCAGCTATAAGACAGAAGCGGGGGGAGGAACAACAGATTATGCAGTGGAGATCTACTACGAGGCAATCCGCAACGGCAGTTACGAGTGTTTCCTCACGGGGAATACATCACTTCCAATGCTCTTTATGCCCGACGCCATCCAGGCCACCATCCAGCTAATGGAGGCCGAACGATCGAAACTCTCCATACATAGTGCATATAACCTGGGGGGAATGAGCATTACACCCGACCAGGTCTACAGGGAGATCCTGAAAGAGATTCCCGGATTTACCATTTCATACAATCCCGATTTTCGGCAAGCCATTGCAGATACATGGCCAGAGAGCGTGGATGACTCACTGGCACGTGAAGACTGGGGTTTTAAACAGCATTACGACCTGGAAAAAATGACCGGAATCATGTTAAAAGAGATACGCAACAAACTTAATTAAAAGAAGATGTACGGAAAAATAAAGGAGCACCTGACCACAGAGCTGGAACAAATTAACGACGCCGGCCTGTTTAAAGCAGAACGCATTATTTCCTCTTCCCAGCAGGCAGAAATTGAGCTGGAGAGCGGTGAAAAGGTGCTGAATTTCTGTGCCAACAACTACCTGGGACTATCCAACCACCCCGAACTGGTGAAGGCTGCCAAAAATGCCCTTGATACACATGGATTCGGGATGTCGTCGGTCCGCTTCATCTGTGGAACCCAGGACCTGCATAAAACGCTGGAGCAGAAGATCGCCTCCTATTTTGGCACCGAAGACACCATTCTCTATGCAGCCTGTTTTGATGCCAATGGCGGCCTGTTTGAGCCCCTGCTCACAGCAGAAGATGCCATTATTTCCGATGCCCTGAACCACGCTTCGATCATCGATGGGGTCAGGCTCTGTAAGGCACAGCGTTACCGTTATAAAAATGCAGATATGGAGGACCTGGAACAGCAACTGAAGGAGGCCCAGGCCCAGCGGTTCCGTATTATTGTAACCGATGGGGTGTTCTCCATGGACGGAAATGTAGCACCGGTGGACCGGATATGCGAACTGGCCGAAAAGTACGATGCCATGGTGATGGTAGATGAGTGCCACTCTGCAGGAGTGGTGGGAGAGACCGGCCGGGGTGTGACTGAACTCTATAACATCAGGGGGAAGGTTGATATCATCACCGGTACACTTGGGAAAGCATTTGGCGGTGCCATTGGCGGATTTACCACCGGCAGAAAAGAGATCATCGAGATGCTCCGGCAACGTTCAAGGCCATACCTCTTCTCAAACTCAATTCCACCCTCCGTGGTTGGAGCAGGGATCCGGATGTTCGATATGATGGATGAGACCTCTGAATTGCAGAAGCGTCTCCATCACAATACAGGCTATTTTATGGAGAATATGCAGGCTGCCTGTTTCGACATCAAACCGACCCAATCGGCCATCTGCGCCGTGATGCTCTACGATGCCAAGCTTGCACAGGAGTTCGCAGCAAGGCTGCTGGATGAAGGGATCTACGTAATCGGGTTCTACTTCCCTGTGGTTCCACGTGAGCAGGCACGTATCAGGGTGCAGCTCTCAGCTGCCCATTCACAGGAGCATCTGGACCGTGCCATTGAAGGATTTACAAAAGTAGGAAGAGCGTTGGGTGTTATTGAATAAACCTGCGCCTGTTCAATCCTGCATCTGATAAGACTAAAATAAATATTGCTACCACGGCCGAAACCAATGCGTTGGAGAGATTTATCCGGGAGAGGAAATCCAGGTGAAAACTGAGCCGGGGCCATTGCCAGTCCATCACTGCAATTTTACCGGAAGAATCGAACAGCGATCCAGTGGGCTCAGCATAAAATATCGACACTACAACAACACCAACTACAAACAGGATGAACAGTATCCGGCCTCCTCTGCCAATCAATGGTTTATAGGGTTTTCTAACCGGAACTGCTTCGATTTTATCCATCACTTCAGTCGTAAAACTGCCGGGGGCAGATATAACTCCTGATTCCCTGATAAGTTTCGATATGTGAGAATCTCTTTCCATTTTACAGAATTGAAGACACTTCAGATTTTAGATTTTCACAGATCACCCGGTACATTTTCTTCCGCGACCTGTGCAGTTTTATCCTGATGTTGCCGCTGGTAAGGCCGGTGATTTCAGCAATTTCGTCCAACGACATTTCATCATAATAAAAGAGGGTTACCACTACCGCATCGGTTTCAGCAAGAGACTCAATGGCCATTTTCAGGTACCTGCTTCGCTCTTCTACCGAAATACTCTCCAGACCGTTCATCTCCCCTTCATCCACCTCTCCATCTGGGATCTCATCCACCAGGTCGATCATCTTCACCTTTTTCCGGATAACACTGATGCAGTGATTGTAAGCAATCCTGTACAACCATGTAGAGAACTTTGCCTTTTCCTGGAAGCTTTCGAGGGAACGGTAGACCTTTACAAAAACGTCCTGGGCAGCCTCTTCAGCATCCGCTTCGGAGGTAAGCATTCTCAGGCAGACCGTGTATACCATATCCTTATAGGCGTCGACCAATCCACTAAATGCGTCCCTGTCTCCAGCCTTTACGCGCCCGATTCGGTATTTTATTTCATGGACATCCATGCAATCTATATGACGCCTGTTTTAGTTAAACGTTACAAATTATCTCCTTTTTTCCATCTTTTAATATCTGAATCCAAAATAATATTATTGAACAATCCTGTAACATGAATCGTTCCGGAGGCGTCAAAGAGTCAGAAACCAATTAAAATTATATGTTATGGCTAGTGATATTCTTGTACCCTTAGTCGTTTTTGCAGCTATTTTTGGAGTTGTCTATGTATTCATTTCTGCAAGGAACCGCGAACGGATGGCGATGATTGAAAAAGGAGTCGATCCAAAAGACTTTATTACCAGAAACAAAATCAGTATATATGCCATTCTTAAATGGGCCCTGCTACTGGTTGGAGTCGGATTCGGACTCTTCATTGGAAGTCTATTGGAAGCCTATTCAGAGATCAGTGAAGAACCGGCTTATATAGCCTCTGCACTCTTTTTTGGTGGTGTTGGACTGACGGCAGCCTTCTTTATCCAGAAAAAGGCGGAGGTGAATAAATAACAGATACTCCTCTTCAAATCAGAATGGCCATCCCGAATAAGATGGTCATTTTTTTTGCATAAGAGGATGGTTATTTGCCGGAATTGGTCAATTTTGTGATCTCATTGAAACAGATGAAGAAAACTGTAATGATCACGGGACTGGCTCTTGCATGTTTAATCCACCTCTCCGCCCAGCAGGATATTGCAAGTGCCAGGGCCATGGGGAGCGGGGCCAGTGTGACCATCAGTGGCATCATTACCAATGGAGATGAACTGGGTACCATACGTTTTATGCAGGATCGCACAGGGGGTATCGCTGTATACTCTTCAGAAATGAGCGGCGTGCAGCGCGGCGATAGTGTAACTGTGAAGGGAACACTCAAAGATTACGCCTCTCCGCTGGAGGTGGACCCGGTTAGCAGCGTTACTGTCCACTCATCGGGCCACACGCTACCCGATCCGATGGTTCTGACACCGGGAGAGTTTCAGGAACAGTATGAGGGCATGCTGGTCCGGGTAGACCAGGCTACCATCAATTCATCCGGGATATTCCAACGGGATGCTTATGGTTTCACTTCAGGTGGTGAAACAGGACAGCTCTATATCAACGACCCCTATTCACCATTAATCGGCACTCCCATTCCCTCCGGCCCTTTATCGTTGACCGGTCCGCTGGGTGCCTACCTGGGAACCTACCAGTTGCTTCCCCGCGATCAGGTGGACCTGATGATCTATAGCAGCATCCAGATAATAGAAGCATCAGCCGTTAGCAATCTCTCTAAAACAGGTTTTACTATCGGGTGGATCACCGCGGTGGCGGGGACCACAGAAGCCTTTGTTGGTCTTACGCCAGAGCTTGAGCTTGAACCTGTCAAGCTATCCGGCACCACTACCAGCCACTCTGTTGAAATCGATGGCTTAAGCCCTGCTGAACTCTTCTATATTCAACCCTTCTCGGTACACGAAGAGGATACGGCAAAGGCTGCACTCCAGGTGCAGATCACCGTGTCGGAATCGGACGGAACAATCAGGGCGCTTTTCAACCGGTCAGTCGACCACTCTGTCTCACTGGGACTTATGGAGGCGGAGTACTATCCGGATGAACTGGATGATGAGCTGATCAACTACATCGACCAGGCAGAAGAGAGCATCGACCTGGCCCTGTACAACCTGAATAATTCAGGAATCTCGGACATCACCGCAGCATTGAACCAGGCGCATCAGAGGGGTGTAGTTGTCAGGGCCGTTTACGATGGAGATGTAAATGCCCTGGGCATGCAGACATTGCATGCAGACATAGGTAAAATCGCCAGTTCCCGGTCCGATTACCCCCACTACGGCATTATGCACAACAAATTTGTGGTAATCGATGCAGATGCAACAGATCCTTTAAAGCCTGTGGTCTGGACAGGTTCTACCAACTTCTCCTACAACCAGATCAACACCGATCCCAACAATGTGATCATTATAAATGATCAGAGCCTGGCCAGATCATTTCGCCTGGAGTTCAATGAAATGTTCGGCAGTAACGGCCCGCAACCCGATCCGGATAAAGCGCTTTTCGGACCAGATAAAGCAGATAACACGCCCCATCAATTCATCATTGGCGGGAAACGGGTAGAGTGCTATTTCAGTCCAACCGACGGAACTCATCAACAGATACTGAACACCATCCATACTTCCGACCACTCCATTCATGTGGCCACCATGCTGATCACCAAACAGGATATTGGAGATGCACTGGCACAGAAATCCGATCATGGGAA
The DNA here is from genome assembly GCA_023135025.1 of Bacteroidales bacterium. Classification (GTDB taxonomy): domain Bacteria; phylum Bacteroidota; class Bacteroidia; order Bacteroidales. Next base: position 5,468 of record JAGLTY010000158.1, read on the forward strand.
TGATGTACAGGTGCTGATCAATGATTATGACCAGTACGGCGAACCCATTCTGAATACCCTGAAAGCCAGCCTGAGAGAAGATGTGAGGCTCAAAGGGGAACCAGGGATCATGCACCATAAATATAT
>JAGLTY010000159.1 GCA_023135025.1 Bacteroidales bacterium
TACAGTGCCATCATCCTGACGCACGGCTACCACTTCGTCACCGGGAATGGGATTGCAGCATTTTGCCAGGTGGTAATGGCTCATCTCATTACCAACACTCTCCCGGAGTAGCAGGGTGCCCTTGGAATCATACTCCTCTTTTTTCTCTGTTTTTTTCTGTGATCTGCCTACCGACAGGTCCCAAACCCTGACCCATTTGTTCTTTGTGTTCTTACTGAGTACCTCTTTCAGGTCGTCCAGTGTGGTGATCCCGCTTCCTATTTTCGAATAGAGTTCATCCTTATGTGTTGAGTCATAGGCAGGTACCAGTTTTTTCAGGATTCTTGAACTGGGCGTCAGGTTAAGCTCTTTCAGCTTGTCGATCAGGATCTGTTTTCCCACCTCGGTACGGTTCTTTGTCTCAGCTTTCAGTGCATTTTTTATGGCTGTTTTGGCTTTGACTGTGCTGGCAAATTGATACCACTCCAGGGTGGGCTTCTGCACTTCGGAAGAGAGGATCTCTACCTGGTCGCCGCTGCTCAAAATGTGGCTGAGCGGAACCAGCCTGTGGTTGACCTTGGCACCTATGGCTTTATTTCCGATCTCTGTATGGATCTCGTAGGCAAAGTCCAATGCAGTTGAGTCTTTAGGAAGGGTGATAATATGACCCTTGGGAGTAAAGACCATGATCTCCGAAGAGAAGAGGTTCAGTTTAAAATCATCCAGGAACTCAAGTGCGTCTCCTGACGGGGTCTCCAGGGTCTCCCTGATTCGCTTGATCCATTTGTCCAGCTCCGATTCAGGTGAAGCTTTATCCTTGTATTTCCAGTGTGCTGCGAATCCCCTTTCGGCTATTTCATTCATCCGGGTGGATCGGATCTGTACCTCCATCCATTTGCCATTGGGTCCCATAACAGTGGTATGCAGCGCCTCATATCCATTTGCCTTGGGGGTCGATACCCAGTCGCGGATCCGTTCGGGTTTGGGCGCATAGATATCCGTGATAATGGAGTAGACGTTCCAGCACTGTGTTTTTTCGGGAATACCCTCCCTGGGTTGGAAAACGATCCTGATGGCAAAGAGGTCATAGATCTCTTCGAAAGAGATATTTTTCTGGTGCATCTTTTGCCAGACGGAGTAAATCGATTTGGGTCTCCCCGAAATATCGAACTCAAATCCGTTGCTGTCAAGGGCGTCAATAATGGGAAGGGAGAAATGGTTGATCAGATGAAGGCGACGCTCTTCGGTGAGTTTGATTTTCTCTGATATTTCATTGTATACTTCGGGATACCTGTACTTCAGGCTAAGATCCTCAAGCTCGGACTTAACCCTGTGGAGCCCCAGTCTGTGGGCTAGTGGAGCATAGAGGTAGATGGTTTCACCGGCAATCTTGATCTGCTTGTTGCGGGGAAGGGAGCCAAGAGTGCGCATATTATGCAGGCGGTCCGCCAGCTTTATAAAGATCACCCGTACGTCATCGGAAAGGGTGAGGAGCATTTTGCGGAAGTTTTCTGCCTGTAGCGAGTTGGATTCCTTGTCAAATACTCCGGAGATCTTGGTGAGACCATCAATGATGGATGCGATCTTTTTCCCAAAGGCATTCTCAATGTTTTCGATGGTCAGATCGGTATCTTCCACCACATCGTGAAGGATGGCGCAAACGGTACTGGTTACTCCCAGCCCGATCTCCTCGCTTACAATAACAGCAACCTCCAGTGGGTGTATAATATAAGGCTCTCCCGATTTTCTGCGTGTGCCCTTATGCGCCTCATTGGCCATCTTAAAAGCTTTCCGAATCAGCTTTTCATCTTTAGCCGACTTGCAATAGGAACAGTTTTGAATCAGCCGTTCAAGCAGGTTGTTAATCTTATGATCTTCTGTAAGTACCTTTTCCTCCATTTTTTCTCTCCCATCCAGATGGACCTTCTTCACAAAATTAGTGATTTAAGAGAAAGAGTGTTGATAACTGGAAATTTTTTTAGGATTAGGGATACAATACCGTCACATTTCCTGTAAAGGTCTTGAACAGTCCGGTGTAATCGGTGTATTGGATATAGTAGACATAGACGGCTTCATTTACAAACTCTCCACCCTGAAACCGCCCATCCCATCCTTCACCGGGATCGGTGGTCTCAAACATTTTCCGTCCACCTCTGTCCATCACCATCATCACATACTCCCTGGGAGCAAAATCCATCTGAGGCTTAAATTCGAAGTTCATGTTATTGCTGCCAGGGGTGAAGGCACTGGGTACCTGCATATGGGTTTCAATAGCAGCAGCGGTAATGTTTGAAAAACTATTCTCTTCCGTCCCCGCTTCATTGGGATTCCCTAACGCTATCACCCTGTATTGAACCTCTCCGGGTTGATATCCATTAATAACCGACTGGATAGTTTCCTGCCACTGTGTGGCAAGGGGCCCCATCGTCTCAATATCAAAAAAATCACCACCGTTGCTCCTTCGCTGGATGATATAGCCGGCAAGCCCGGGTTCATAAGTTTCGTATGGGGTCCAGCTTAGGGTAACCATCTGGTCGTGCAGCTCATTTACAAGCAGAATGCTGTTTCCTCTGTTGGACTCAGAAACCACCAGGGGTGTAGTGCACGAAGCTGGCAGGAACAGAGACTGCACCATGTACTGGTAACTGATACTACCCGTAGGAAATTGGTCCTGCACCACCTGTGTTGATTCACTCACGTTCCAGCGTGTTTCCACCTCGGTAAATGGCGTATCAGGGTTGCTTCTTCGCAATACCCTGAAACTGGTTACCGGTCCGGCAATATCTGCTGTATACTGAAGCTCCACAGTTGATTGGTTCACCACTGTTACATGATCGATGATCAGGTAAGTGGGAGCTTCCGGGAGGAGTGTGGCCACTGTGTCAATGGCAGAGAGTGAGACAATCCCGCTGGTTTGAACGGTCTCAATATAATAGTTATAAGAATTATTTACACCAACCGAAGCATGGGTATACGATGTGGTGGAGGCCTGAACGAACTTGAGTAACTGGAATGCACCACCTGAAACAGCTCCGAAGACTCTGTATCCGGATATCTCTCCTTCCCAACCCTCATAACTGGTCCATTGAAGGTTGTTGGATTGCGTACAAAGATCAAATTCAACCGAAAGGTGTACGGCCCGGTGCACATTCTGGCCAAACACACTCTCATTGCCGGTACTGTCTTCAGCAGTTACCGCATAGGCCAGGTTTTTCAACCCACTGGTCATATGTTTACACTCAAAGGTATTGGATGAGAAGGAGAAGATTTTCTCAAAGGAATTATGAGCGTTCATCTTATACAGATGGTATAACCTGATATCGGTATCGGAACTGGGATTCCACTGAATCAGTACCCCGTTGTCGGAGTGGTCCACCGTCACCCTGATAAGGTCAGGAATATCAGGCAGCTGAGCCTGTGTCCTGACAGGAAACATAACCATGACCACCAGCAGTAGTGTCGCACAAATAGTTCCCAGATATGTTTTTATCCCGGCCATCTATTCAATAAACGTATTTCCGCATTCAATGTTTCAGGATACCTTTCTACAAAGATAATAGTTCTAAATTGAGCATTCCCTATTGTTCTGCAGGGTAAAATGTTAATTTTGTCACTCTATGTCCGGAAGCAGGTTTGTACAGAGGGTTAATAGTTTTAAGATCAGGTACTTATCTGGTCACAGATTCCTCTATATCCTCTCTGCTTTTGTGGGCCTTGCTGTGGGTCTTGCCGCCGTAATTATCAAGAACCTGGTTCACTTTATACGCGAGGCGTTACAAAATGGTTTCCAGGGCGATTACAGCCAGTATTACATCTTTATTCTTCCCGTTGTAGGAATTGCCCTGACAGTGGTTTATATCAAGTATATAAACAAGCATCCTGTGGGGCACGGTATTCCCGGTGTACTCTTCTCTATTTCAAAGAACAACGGCATCATTCGTTCACACAACCTATACTCCAGTATCATCACAAGTGCACTGACCGTTGGGTTTGGTGGATCGGTGGGACTGGAGGGGCCCACAGTGGCCACAGGGGGTGCAGTAGGTTCCAACATCGGAAGAGTCTTTAAACTGAACTACAAAGAGATCACTTTGCTGATTTCGTGCGCCTCTGCTGGTGCCCTGTCGGCCATCTTCAAGGCGCCCATTGCAGGGATTGTATTTGCCCTGGAGGTGATTATGCTCGATCTCACCATGTGGGCTGTGATTCCGCTGATGATCGCTTCGGCAACTGCGGCGGTGACCTCCTACCTCTTCCTGGGACAGAACGTGCTCTACTCTTTTCAGCTCACCGAGCCTTTCAAGATGGGGGAGATCCACTACTACCTGATTCTAGGAGTTATTGTTGGATTGTTATCGGTTTATTTTACAAAGAGTTATATACGAATCTCCGACTTCTTTGAGAAAATTAAGGGTCCGTGGAAGAGGTTGCTGCTGGGCGGAGGAATTCTCGGGGTTATTATCCTGATTTTTCCACCCCTCTATGGAGAGGGTTACGAGGTGGTGAACCAAGAGCTCAGGGGAGAATATTACCATCTCTTTGAAAATAGCTTTTTTGAAGGGTGGCACCAGAGCTTTGGCCTGCTGGTGCTCTATATGTTGCTTATTATAGGGTTTAAGGTGGTTGCTACTACGGTTACATTTTCTGCGGGTGGAATTGGTGGGATTTTTGCACCCACGCTCTTTATTGGGGCCAATGCGGGTTTACTTTTCGGCCTTGTTCTGAATCAACTGGGGATCGATGTATCGGTGAGCAATATGACCCTGGTTGGGATGGCTGGCATGATTGCCGGTGTGGTTCATGCACCCCTGACTGCGATCTTCCTGATTGCCGAGATTACCGGTGGATATGAACTCTTTTTACCGTTGATGCTTGCAGCCACTATCTCCTATGGCACGACCCGTTACTTTGTGAAGAATTCAGTCTACACAGTACAGCTGGCCAAACGTGGCGAGTTGATGACTCACCACAAGGACCGCAATATATTGCTGATGATGAAGGTGTCGGAGCTTATTGAGACCAACTTCAAAACTGTCCGTGCCGATGATACCCTCCGCGACCTGGTGCATGTGATCACCACCTCAAGCAGGAACATCTACCCGGTAGTAGATGACCAGCACAACCTGAAGGGGATTGTGAAGCTGGACGACATCCGGCATATTATGTTCAACCAGGAGATGTACGATACAACGAAAATCAGCGACCTGATGATCACTCCCGAGTGGACCATCGAAACTACCGATCAGATGGAAGAGGTGGCCAGACAGTTCTCTGAAAGTGGCCGGTACAACATTCCTGTCCTGCAGAATGGAAAGTATCTTGGATTTGTCTCCCGTGCCCGGGTCTTCTCCTCCTACCGGGAGATGCTCAAGCACTTTTCGGACGATTAACTACGTTGAGCTCGCAAGCTCGGTTAGCTTCGCTGAGCTCGCAGGCTCGGTTAGCTTCCGATTTTAAAATAATTCTAAAGTATTATTTAATTATGTTTGTGTTGTTCACAAACCAAGCTACCTATGCCAAGTTTTGTAATCAATGAGAAGTGCGATGGCTGCAAGGCGCAGGATCGTACTGCCTGCCAG
>JAGLTY010000016.1 GCA_023135025.1 Bacteroidales bacterium
ATGAACCGAGTCGGCCTTGTCGGTCAGCTTCTCCTTACAGGGAAACCAGTCCTTGGAGTAGAAGGGTTCCGAACTGGTATATGTAACAGGGACTCCCCACTCTTCATCTGTTTCCATAACCATCCCCTCGCCACTCTGTCCGCCGTAAAAAACCTGTGCCGAGACCATTGTTCCTGAATCACGGGGAGCTGGCAGATCAATATAAAGTTCATCGCCTGAGTGTGTAGAACTGGCCCCGGTTCCATCCACCAGTACGCTATCGATATAGAGGAGATGATGCAGCTCAAATACCAGGGTGGAGAATAAGTTCTGCTTCACCTCAACCAGTATGGTAGTGCTTCCATGAATTTGATCGGACCGGTTGTTCACCTCCACATCCAGCCCATAAAACTTCACATCGTACTCATCCAGTAGAGGATTGTAGTTTAAGACATTTACGGTTTGTTGAACCGTGCCCTGTTGCACCGCCAGTCTGCTCTCTTTGAAAGGGTAATCTATCAGTTCCTGAGCCCGGGTAATGGTCCCGGAACCAGCAAGCAGGAGCAGCAGCAGTATGCTTACACTCTTGAATCCTATTTGCTTCAGCCAAGTCACGGAAAAAAGTTACAAAAAAAAGAACAGATGATCACCGGGCCCTCATATGCCTTCGTTTGAAAGCCCAGGTTCCTGTAACAAAATAGAGCAATGTAAGTACCATCAGGGCGATTATCTCAGGAATGGTATCCTTCACCTCCAGTCCCCTGATAAGCACTTTGTTCAACGCCTCCACAGCAAATTTGGGAGAAAGTATATCATTCAGCATCACCTGGTACTCTCCCAAAGAAAAGAGATGGCCCCCACTGATGGGGAAGGCTGCCCCGGTAAAAAACATCAGCAGGAATAGAGGGAAGGTTCCGATAATTGCTACCTCTTTAACAGAGCGACACATGGCTGCCACCAGCAGACTGAAACTGATCATGGAGAGCGCTGTGAGTATGGAGATTAGCAGGATAAAACCGAGTGTTCCGGGGATCAGGGTATAACCGAGACCAATGGCAGTCAACAATGCCAGGAGCAGTGAGAAGATGGCCACCAGAATCTGAACCAGTGAAAGCCCCCAGAGAAACTCAAGGGCTGTTAGCCTGGAGACCCGGAGACGTTCCAGGGTCCGGGACTCAGACTCGCGGACCATGGCCGCCGAAGCAGAAAAGATAATCATGATGATGGAGAGAATCAGTAACCCCGGCAGGTAGATTTCAAAAGTTGTACGCTCTCCTGAAAACCCGAGGGTGGTCTCGCTCCAGGTAACCGGCATCCGAATTTCTGACGCTTCCAGTATGAAACGATTGATCAGATCTTCCGACCATACAGCACCTACAATATACTCCATCTGTGTGACATCTCCCACCAACTCTATCCGGGAAGGTGGGCCCAATGAATCCGGGGAACCTCTCACAGAGGTTGAGAGATCAACAGGCAGAACGACCACTACATCCGCCTTTTTATTACGCAGTTTTTTAATCGCCTCTTCCCTGCTCCCAACAGTTGCGAAATTCAGCATGGCCATCTCCTCCAGACCGGATAACAACTTTGCATATCTGATGATGGAGTCTCCCAGATTGAAGAGCCCCTCCTCATATTCTGTCCCCATGTCCAGATTCACCAGGATCACATCATACTCCGGATCTTCTGTTTCAGCCATCAGGAAATAGATGGCAATAAACAGGGGTGCCATCACTACCGTCATCACCAGAATCCAGTACTCCCGGATCTGCTCCTTTATCCCTTTTATAAAGAGTGCGTACCACCTCATCTTCTCAGGCTTTTCCCGGTAAGATGAATAAACACATCCTCCAGTGTATTTTCGCGGATTTTCATCTCCTGTATGGCGATCTTTTCCCTCTCCAGCACCTGGTAAATCTCATGGATCCTGGGTATCAGGTTCATGGCACGGATGTCAAAGCGTTCTTCCTCCCTTTTCACAACATAACCCAGCGCCCTAAGATCCTCTTCTGCCCTGGCCAGGCAGGTTGGATTGTTGCTTTGCAGCTTCACCTCCATTACATCTCCCTCCCCGATGGATCTCTTCAGATTATCGGGAGTATCCAGTTGAAGCAGTCTGCCCGAATCGATGATGGCCACCCGGTTAGCGATCCTTTCTGCTTCATCCATGTTATGGGTGGTCACAATCACGGTTTTGTTAAGGGCAGTTTCCCTTATGAAATCCCTGACCAGCACCCGGCTCTGTGGATCCAGTCCCGCTTCCGGCTCATCAAATACCAAGATTTCCGGGTCATGCATAATGGCCATGATCACATTCATGCGACGTTTTAAGCCCCCTGAAAGGGTACCTGCCAGCTTGTTTCGTTTAGAACCAAGCCCCATCTCCTGCAACAACCGGTCTGCCCTGGTCCGTGCCAGGGTGCGGGGGATATTATAGATCCTGGCACTAAACACTAGCTGCTCAAAACAGGTGAGCTTGTTCCATAGGATATTCTCCTGTGGACAGATACCCACCTTGAACCTGGTCGCACCACTTCCTCCCGGTGGAACACGCTGCCCATTAATAAACACTTCACCCGAAGTGGGTCTCAGCAACCCGCACATCATCCGTATGGAGGTGGTTTTACCGGCCCCGTTGGGGCCCAGAAATCCAAACACCTCCCCCTGTTTTACCTGCAGTGAAAGATGGTCCACAGCTGTTAGCTCCCCGTACCTCCTCACAAGGTCCCTGACTTCAAGTGCAACACGGTCCATGTTTGATCCCTGTGTCATATCCAATGGTAAGTTCGTAAATTCAATACTCACAATCAATGTTTCCTCCAGATCATTCGATACTTTGCTATCTTTAGCATACCAAACAAAAAAAACAGCAGATCCATGCCCCGTATTTTTAATCCGGTCGACATTTCCCAGGAAGATAAAGAGGTACGAAAAGACTATTTCGATCGTCATACTCCGGTGATCATTTGCGACAACTATGCCAAAGAAGGTGAGAAATTCAGGGTGAAGATCCGTCTGGGAACCGAATACAACCATCCCGACGATCCGGATCACTTTATCAACTATATTCAGTTATGGAACCGGGAGACTTTTATCGCCGAGGCCCATTTTGCCCCGGGAACCCTGGGCAACAGACCGGAGCATATGGAGGTCGATTTTTATATTGTACCCGGAGCTGTGACCATGAACCTGTCGGCCATGTCGGCCTGCACCAGGCATGGATTGTGGCAGAGTGAATCCAAAGAGGTGGCCATCAGGAAACGTTAATCCCGCTTATCTTCCATTTACCGATTTTTCAGGTCCGCTTACCGAATAACAGGTGCATAGAGCGTTATTGTGCTGTTAATTTGCTTCTATGGAACCAGGTGAAGCTTTATATCGGAAAAGGTTTGCAGAGAAGTACAACCGCCTCTTTTACGACGCATGGAGAAACAGCAGGTTCAACCCGGTGGAAGGGGCGTGGTGGTTACGTACCCTCTCACGGCAAAAGAGAATGAAGGCCAGGCGCATGAAAGCAGAGACGGAACAGTTAATGGTTCCCCCGCTTATGATCTTCAGTATCACCAACCAGTGCAACCTCAGTTGCAAAGGGTGTTATGCAAGAAAACGAATGGAGGAGGGAGGGGAAGAACTCTCCCTGGAGCGCATCGACCAGTTGTTTAATGAGGCTTCAGAACTGGGGATAGGTGTCATCATGATAGCAGGTGGGGAACCCCTGATACGGCCTGAGATTTTGTGGGCTGCCACTGCATACCGCGATATCATATTCCCGGTTTTTACCAACGGAATGCTGCTTAACACGGGGAGCATCTCCTATTTTAAAAAGCATCGAAACCTGGTCCCCATTCTCAGTATTGAGGGGAACAGGCATTTTACTGACCAGAGAAGAGGAAATGGAATGTATGCCCGGTTGATCCATACCATGGAGCAGCTTCAGCAAACCCGTCGTCTGTTTGGGATGTCTGTAACCCTGACCAGGGATAATTTTGATGAAGTGACCCACCCGGTCTGGCTGCAGGCTCATCACCGCATGGGCAGCAGCCTCTTTTTCCTTGTGGAGTATGTACCCCAGTCGGAAAATGATCTGCATCTCTGCCTGACGGAAGAGCAAAAAGAGGAACTGCAGTCACGACTGGAAACACTCAGGAAACAGATGCCGGCTCAGTTTGTAAGCCTGCCCGGAGATGAGTCTCAATACGGAGGTTGCCTGGCAGCCGCCAGGGGATTTGTACATGTGAGTGCCGAAGGCAGCCTGGAACCGTGTCCCTTTGCACCCTATTCAGATATCAATATCAGGAACATCAGTCTGAAAGAGGCACTGAAATCAAAGTTCCTGGGCAGGATACGGGAATCGCATCACCTGCTCACAGAGTCACAGGGCGGTTGTGCATTGTGGGAAAACCGGGATTGGGTGGTGAGCCAGCTTGAAAGCACAATGGCCAGGCCGGTTTAGTACAGAGCTAATCGAACAGCTCTTCGGTCTCCTCAAACAGCTCTTCTGTCTCCTCAAAACCTTCATACCCGGAAGTCCCTATAAAGGAGACAAATGATATCTTCCACTCCCCGTCTATCTTCTCCAGGTATCGGACCTGAATGCTTTTAATCTCAGTTGTATCATCATCAAAACTGGAGATCCACTTCTGATTACAGATCACAAAAGCGGATTGGGGACAGATTTTAAACCGGAAGTTCTCTTTTTCAACAGTTATATGCAGGTCAATACCCAGATCGTCCTCTGTCTCATCCCCGGTCATATGCTTTGAAACGTTCTCCCAACCTTCTGCGAACACATAATTATCTGCGCCTGCGGTTAACCGTATATTCGTGGAATCCTGCACATGTGTTGAATACATCGCCTCAAAATCCCGATCAATATAAGTCTGTGTCTCTATGTTCATTACCTCAATAATGGCAGCTTTTTCCTTTTCATAGTCAATGGCTTTTTCACAGCCTGTAACTGCAAATGCAGCAATAATTAGAGCAGAAAGAATTGTGTATCTCATGATTTAAGTTGTTAGGTTAATGTTTTATGAAGGCTAAGTAGCCTGCCATCCCGTCTTTGCAAAATACAACAATGCGCTGTTAAAGTCAATTTATTATTACATTTGCTTATGATGAAAAGGATTATCTTCCTACTGAATCTGTCTCTAACTTTCGGAGTTACAACACTCTCCGGCAGCCAGAACTTGCCGGTTCCAAATAACGGGGTTCTTGATTTGAGGGAGAGCGTATTGAATGATCAAACCATCATTAACCTGAACGGAGAATGGCAATTCCACTGGGAGAAACTGCTTACCCCCGAAAGTTATAACCAATATCAAACATCAGGAATTACTGTAACTGTTCCCTCCTACTGGGAGAGTTACGAAGTTGATGGCAAATCACTCACCGGATGGGGATACGGTACCTACAGCCTGAAAGTTTTACTTCCGGTGGACTTTCATTCAACCATATGCTTTGATATTCCCCTGTTCGATGTGGCATACAAATTTTACCTCAACGACTGGTTGGTAAGTAAGAACGGTGAAGTGGGAACCAACCGGGAGGAGGAGAAGCCCTGGTATGAACCAGCAAGCTTCTGCTATATAGAAGATTCCGATACCATTCAGATCCTGATCCAGGTATCCAACTTTCATCACCGAAGGGGTGGATTCTGGCAATCGGTTGTGATAGGTCATCCCGATAAAGTGCTGCTGAGGAAGGAGAGACAGCGTATGTTTAATTACTCCACCATTGGGGTTCTCTTCTTCTTTATGATCTTTTTCCTGATCTTCTGGTCCTTTACCAGGAAAGAGATCATGATGTTACTGTTTGCCCTGACCACCTTGGGCATCCTTATGAGAGCGGTCAATACGGGCCTTTACTTATCCAACTCCTTTGTGGATACTTCCTGGTCATGGCAGATCAGGATGGAGTACCTGGGCTCCTACCTGGCGCAGCTTTTCGGGATGATCCTTCTTCATAAGCTATTTCCGCTTCGATATATGAAACGCATCATTCAGGTCAATACCATTGTGATGGCTCTGGCCAGCATCTCCCTGTTTCTACTACCGGTGCAACTCTTCGCATACGAAATGCTGGGTTTCCAGCCGCTCCTGGTACTCTTTCTGGCTCACTACCTTATCATCAGCCTGATTGGTACGGTTAAAAGGAGACTAATGGATACCGTCTTCTTTATAGCACTATCCTTTTTTATCTATACATTGGTAAATGATATTCTGCTGGCCAATTCAGCTGGCTCAGCCTATAGCAACTACCTAACACAAATCTCTTTCCAGCTCTTTATATTGGCCATGGCGGTAATGATCATCATGCAGTGGGTCAAAAACCATAAAGAGCGCATCAAACTGGAGTCCTCTCTCAGGTTTAAAAACAGGGTGTTGTCGGTGATCGCACACGACCTTAAAAATCCCGTTGCCAGTGTGGCACAGTTCGCCGACCTCCTTATTGCTAAACCAGAGCTCGCTACCAAGAAGCATATTGTTCATTCCCTTGGCGAATCCTCCCAGGCGGCCGTCACCCTCCTCGACAACCTGCTCTACTGGGGACGAAGTGAATCCGAGAGCCTGAATATCGCTCCTGTGCGGATTGAAATGGATAAGCTGGTGAAAGAGGTAGGGTTGCTTTATCATCACATGGCTCTACAGAAGGAGATTGCATATACCACCGATGTAGAACCCGGAATTAAAGCGTACGCCGACCTGGTTCTGGTGAATATTGTATTGCGAAACCTGGTGGCCAATGCCATCAAATTTACACGCAGGGAAGGCTCGGTTCAAATCAGGGCCTGGCAGGAGCTGGATAAAATTTACTGCTCAGTAATCGATACAGGTGTCGGCATGAAACCCGAATACCTGGAACAGTTCAAAAAAGAGGGTTCACTGAGCAGTTCCGCCGGGACCGACCAGGAGATCGGAACCGGACTCGGACTGCAGCTGGTAAAGGACCTGCTTGAAAAAAACAATGGAACACTGGAGATAGAGAGTAAAGCTGACGTGGGATCCACCTTTACATTTACACTTCCCGTGGATAAACAGGATTGAGATGAAGATTAACAAGACCAAGAAAAGAGATATTGAAGGGAGCCGGATCATACTGGTGAGGAAGAAAGCGGAGCTAGATGGATTTATAACAGACCCGGCCGAGAAATCGTATATCAGTAAGCGGATGGCCGGGGAGAAAAATGTAGCCATTCTGAACCGACTGGACCATGTGGTTCTCTTCAGGAGCCTTGAAAATGAAGATGCACCAAAAACCACCCGGCTCGAAAATGCCAGGAAAGCAGGATTTGAGATTCATTCCATTTTAATTGATCATGAGTTAACATCGGTCACTGTGATCAATGGAGGAGTGGAACAGGAAGAGTGCATAGCTTTTGCCGAAGGGGTGGCACTGACCAACTACCAGTTCCTGAAATATCTGTCGGCAGATCATACCAAAAAACATCCTCTTAATGAATTGTACTTTCAGGATGAAGGCCTTTCCGAAGATCATGTGAAGAACCTGGAGAATCTGGTCAATGCTGTCTATCTGACCCGTGACCTGGTGAATGAACCCCTCTCTTACCTGACTGCGGTTCAGCTTTCCAAAGAGATCGAAAAGATGGGCAATGCTTCCGGTTATACAGTGGAGGTGTTCAACAAAAAAAAGATCGAATCATTGAAAATGGGGGGATTGCTGGCTGTCAATAAAGGAAGTGTGGACCCACCCACCTTCTCCATCCTCACATGGAAACCGGAAAATGCCGTCAATGAGCGTCCCATTGTACTGGTTGGGAAAGGAGTGGTTTTTGATACCGGAGGACTCAGTCTGAAGCCCACACTCGACTCCATGGACTATATGAAATGCGATATGGGTGGAGCCGCTGCTGTTGCCGGTGCATTTTATGCGGTGGCAAAAAACAGACTCCCCGTCTGGGTGGTTGGACTGGTACCTGCCACCGATAACAGGCCCGATGGCAATGCCTATGTTCCCGGCGATGTAATCACCATGTATGATGGCACCACGGTTGAAGTACTAAATACCGATGCCGAAGGGCGCATGCTGCTTGCCGATGCACTCAGTTATGCAAAACAGTATGATCCCGAATTGGTTATTGAACTCTCCACACTAACAGGTTCTGCACATATGGCCATTGATAAATATGGCATTGTGGGAATGGGAAATGCAACCCGTGAGGTAATGGAAAACCTGAAAGCAAGTGGCGAACAGTGTTCCGAAAGAGTGGCCGAGTTCCCATTCTGGGACGAATATAAGGAACAACTGGAATCAGATATTGCGGATCTGAAAAACATTGGTGGGAAATATGCCGGGGCCATCACCGCTGGAAAATTTCTTGAGCACTTTACCGATTATCCATATATCCACCTGGATATTGCCGGACCCTCATACAACAAGGTCCCATTCAACTACAGGGGTAAAGGAGGCAGCGGTGTAGGCGTCAGGATCCTCTTTCACTTCTTTCTCAACCGGTCCCATTAATCTAAACAATCCATGAAAGACAAAATCAAAATAGGAATATCCCATGGTGACATCAACGGGATCAGTTACGAGGTGATTATAAAAACCCTGATGGACAATCGCATCAATGAGATCTGCACTCCTATTATTTATGGTTCCCCCAAAGTGGCAGCATACCACAAGAAAGCCCTGAATATTGAGAACTTCTCTCCCACAGGGATCAATTCACCAGACGAAGCCAGGGGAAATAAAACCTATATTATCAACTGTGTGGATGAGAACATCCGGGTGGAACTTGGTAAATCTACTGAAAGCGCAGGAATTGATTCTTTCAAAGCACTGAAAGCAGCCACAGACGCCCTGGAATCAGGTAAAATTGATGCGCTGGTCACCGGACCTGTCAATAAACAGAATATCCAGCACTCCGAATTCAATTACAGTGGCCATACTGAGTACCTGCAGGCCCGTTTCAAAGTCGATGAGGTGATGATGCTAATGGTCAGTGACCTCTTAAAAGTAGGGCTGGTAGCCGGACATGTGCCCATATCAGCGTTAAGCTCGATGATCACCAAAGAGCTGATTATTGAAAAATTAAAGATTCTTGCCCGGTCATTGCTGGTAGACTTTGGTATCAGGAATCCTCGCATCGCTGTATTGGGACTCAATCCACATGCTGGCGATGACGGTCTGCTTGGCAGCGAAGAGCAGAAGGTCATTACCCCAGCCATTGATCAGGCCAAAAAGCTCGGTATTACAGTATTCGGACCCTATGCGGCTGATGGTTTTTTTGGCGCAGGCCGGTTCAGCCGTTTCGATGCAGTACTGGCCATGTACCACGACCAGGGACTTGCCCCCTTTAAATCGCTGAGCATGGATAGTGGTGTGAACTTTACTGCCGGCCTGCCGGTGGTTCGAACCAGTCCGGCCCATGGAACAGCCTACGAACTGGCAGGAAAGAACGAAGCATCGGCCGACTCCTTCAGAAATGCCCTCTACCTGGCCATCGATGTGGCACGTAACAGGGAGTTATACAAAGAGATCTCTGCCGACCCGCTTGTTGCAGGTTATACAAATAACAGTGGGAGGGATGAATCACCAGAGGACCTGGAGGCCTCAACCGAAACTTAGGACCTCAAATGGAACCTGTGGTATTCAAACACTGGTCCAACCGAAAGTGGGCAGTGCTGGCCAGTCTTCATAAAGTTATTATTATCTGCACCCTCTGTTTTAGTTACAACCTTCTGGCCCAGGAGATGGTCACGGGCCGGCCTGACAGCAGCCAGGTACAGATCCACATAGAATTAGAAGAGGTTGAAGCACTGGCCGGGTTACCGGCCGATCTGGAGACAGTATCATTGAAACCTCTAGTTGCGATTACAGCCCGGGATATCAGTTCCGCACCAGCAACTGCACTGGAAGATCTATTGGAGTACATTCCACAGGTCGACATCCGTCACCGGGGAAAACACGGAACCCAGGCTGACCTAACCATCCAGGGTGGAACTTTTGATCAGTCCATGGTGCTACTTAACGGGATCAATATATCAGATCCACAAACCGGTCACTTCCAAATGAACCTCCCGGTCGACCTTTCGGCACTTTACCAAGTTGAAGTGATCACAGGATCGGCCTCCCGTCGATTTGGCACCAATGCATTCAGTGGTGCCCTCAACCTGGTCACCCGACCGGCAGACTCCACATTTATTACTTCGGGATTCCGATACGGGCAACATAACTTCTATAAAGCATTCTTTAACGCCAACATTGGCGGCCAATATGTTTCCACCATAGCCAGTGTTTCTACATCAGGCAGTGACGGATACAGGGAGAATACAGATTTTCGGAATACACATACCTATATCCATTCATCTTTCAAACCCGGCAGATTCCATGCCCATTTGATGCTTGGACTGAACCACAGGGAATTCGGTGCCAATGCATTCTATACACCTGCATTTAAAGACCAGTATGAAGAAACCACCACGGGATTAACGGCCCTGAAGATGGTGCTGCACAGGCCCCGGTCCAGGCTGACCATGAACACCTATTTGAAAATCAACAGGGATCACTTCCTGCTTGACAGGAATGACCCTTCATTTTATGTAAATGACCACCTCACCAGGGTGTCAGGTCTGGATCTGAATGGACAGGTGTCCACCATTGCAGGAATTATCCACTCCGGGCTCCAATTCCGAAGGGAGCAAATCAACAGCACTTCACTGGGAGAACCCCTTGGTCCAGATCATTTTATACACTATCGCGACGAGATTATTTTTACCAATGGTCATGTCCGAAACCAGATCAACTGGAACATCAATCATTCCTTAGAAGGAAAGTGGGTGGCACTTTCAGGGGGTATCCTGGTACACCTGAACTCAGACCTGGGTCTTCATCCCTACTTTTTTCCGGGATTTGATATCAGGTTGAAGCTTCCCGGATCAGTCAGGCTCTTTTCTTCCCTGAACCACTCCATGAGGCTGCCGACATTTACCGACCTTTATTACCAGGGACCTAATAATGCAGGAAATCCTGATTTACTTCCTGAAAAGGCCACCACCTTTGAGTTGGGAATATATGGCAAATCGACAAAAATGCAAGTCAGCATTAACGGTTTTTACAGGCAGGGCAGGGAGCTGATCGATTGGATCTGGTTGGAGGATGAAAAATGGCATACCCTGAATCTAACCAGGGTCGATGCAGCCGGGGGGGATGTCCATTTGACATACACCGGCGGAAACACAACGGATCGGGGATCTCTACTAGACAAAGTGAATGTGTCCTATACATTCACCCACCTGACAAAAGTATCCGATGATGTCATCTCAAGGTACCAGTTGGATAACCTGCGTCATAAGGTGATGCTGGCCACAGACCTCAGGTTGATGCCCAAATTCTTCATGTCGATCAGAATGGTCTATCAGGACAGAAATGGAAGCTACCTGAAATACGATGCAGGGACCGGTCAAACAAAACAGGCTCCTTATGATCCTTTCCTGGTACTGGATATGAAACTTGCCTGCTCAGCTGGAAGGATAACCCTTTTTCTTGAGGTGACAAACTTATTGGATGTTACATACAACGATATTGGAAATGTGATCCAGCCCGGAAGATGGATCATGGCTGGAATTGAAATCCGCTGATCTTTAATAATAATGGTAAACCAGTTGCTGTTTATAAACGAACTGGAACAGCTGGTCCTCCACCGGGAAGCAAAACATGTAATAGTCTGTATCACGGGTCCTGGGAAAATATACATAGCCGTTAACTACCTTGCCGGGAGGTAAGCTGGTAAAACGGAAAATCTCCTCTTTCACAATTTCTTTTTCCTGCTTGATCACGCTGATGTTATTGCTGATCTGATGATCCCGCGTCACATAGTGTTCCACGATACCAAGTGTGTTGAATACAGCATCCACAATATATCCCGGATTCTCCGTGGCTATGAAAGCTGTCGTATTGGCCATGAGGCCAATTCCCGCTTCCAGGAAGCCCAGGAAGGAGTTTGTACTTTTCTCTCCCGCTTTGGCTTCAAGGGTCTCTTCATAATGGTGCAGGATCCGTTCCGGATGTATGGCCATTCTAGGAGGAAACATCGAAGAATCAGCTATCGAACTATTCAGCAGGACATAATAGAAATCGGGAGGATTGAGGGATAGCACCCGGGGGGTTCGGTTAATCACCACAAAATCAAATACCAGATTCTCTCCATGTATCCCGTCATAACCCAGCTCAACCTCAATGCTGTCGTTACTAAGGGATATATATTCGCGCCCCATTTCGTAATGTCCTTCGGGTGCTTCCGGGGTAATCTGTGTGACCACCCTGGGTGCCGTACATGACAAGAAGAGCAGGAGAAAAACCGGCAGGTAGTAAAATTTTTCCATTTTCTAGTGTGTCTGACAGTGGATCAAACACAAAAACCCTGCCGAAAACCAGGGAGTTAAGACCTTACCCGATCAGGTTGTTGTACTCATTGGCCGAAATTAAATCATCCAGCTGTGAAGGATCGGCCATCTTTATCCGGATCATCCATCCATCATCAAAAGGCTCTGAATTAATCAGTTCAGGAGTATCCTCGAGGGCAGTATTTACTTCAATTACCTCTCCATCAACAGGCATGTAAAGATCCGAAACAGTTTTGACAGCCTCTATGGTTCCAAAGGTATCTCCCTTTGAAAGGGCCTCTCCAACGGTCTCTATCT
Source organism: Bacteroidales bacterium (assembly GCA_023135025.1). Lineage (GTDB taxonomy): Bacteria > Bacteroidota > Bacteroidia > Bacteroidales. Next base: position 12,645 of record JAGLTY010000016.1, read on the forward strand.
CAACAAATACCACATCCCCCAGTTCTCCCTGGGCAAAATCGGTCACTCCAACCACAATTTCATCACCTTCCACACGAATCCATTCGTGTTCAGCGGTGTATTTAAGTTCTGCAGGAACGCTCATAAATAATAATTATTAGTTATTCAAATGTAATACATTCCTGATGAATTTCTACCTGCTTAAAATCATAAAATTGTACGATCCGGAGTTACAGAGTGAATGTCATACTGAACCCTACATTGTAATTTGCATTCGGATAACTATTTGAAATGTAAGGTGTTGTAAGTCGCTGATCGTAGAAAGCCCTCACGGTAAACTTATCGCTCAGCATATAATCGGCCGAAGCTTTCAGACTGAAGATGGTCTGTCCCGCCGTAATCTCGCTGCCCGAGAGGTCCTCCAGTTTCCGGATCACCGTCCGGTTGTTCCGCATGGAAAGATCGAACCGAATATTCAGATCGCTGGATAACTCCTTCTGATTAATGATCAATGGAACCTCATTGAACCTGTAACCTGCCCCAACAATGAATTCAGCACTATTCACCTCATTCACCTGTGTATTGGCCATATTCATGGCTACGGTCCTGGAGCGCTTGTACTCGACACGGGTGGTCAGGCTGTTCTTCCAGTCCAAATTGACACCAAAGAGTGGACTGAAATTTTCATTGATGCTCACCGTATTGATATTCTGTTCCACCATAAAATTCCCCTGCAGGTCGGTTATAATGGGAACCCCGCTGATGGTGTCAGCCACGTAAAACGGATTGTTGATAAAGGAACCAACGCTGTATGTGGAGCGGTAGGAGTGGTTCATTACAATGGAGTTCACATATTTCTGAAGTGCCTCAATCTTTCCCAATCCGTCGAAACGCACCTGCCAGTTGGGCATAATCTTCAGAATCGATTTGATGGCATTCATGGCGATATCATCGGGTGATCTTCCCCCGTATGCCGCCAGAAATGCAGGGATCAGTACCTCCTGCGAGGTGGGCCCATACCCTGCCACATAGTCTGTATTGGAACTGTCCGGCGGAAGCACCACTCCGGTATTATTGGTATACTCCCTGCCCAGGCGCTCCGAGATGGTCTTCCTGTACTCATTCTTAAGCAGGTCGAACGATTCGGACGACTCCACCTTGTCATCGATCTTCTCAAACGCTGTTCCCAGAAAGATATAGGACATGCTGAAGTTTCCACTAAATATTCTTCCCCGCGCCGAATCGGCAGGTAGGGAGCCGTCTGCATTGGCTGTATAATATTCAGAAAAATTGGAGGAGAACATTCGGTTTGCAGTCACATCAATTTTCAATCCATTGAATGGTTCAATAGTCATCCTGGCGGTAAACCGCTCAGTATGGTTCATTGCATAAGGTTCATTGAGGGTCTGATCGGTGGTAAGTGCACCCCTTTCAAAAGAGTTGTATGCATACCCCTGCTCCTGCCATCCCGTAATAAAAGCCCAACCCGGTTCCATCTGTCCACCCACCATATGCGTTCCGAATCTGAAATTATCTATTCCGTAATTATAACCGGGCAGCAGGGTTCCACCGCTCCTCGAATAGGTGAGGTTCAGGGTTCGGACACTCATCAGGATCCTGACAGTGGATTCTGCAATAAAAATCAGTGGGCTCTGCCCCTTTTCGATGGTTCCGGTCACCACTACCCTGGCGCTACGGATCGCCTTTTCCGAGGTGATCCTGATCCGTGTATTGCTGAGAACCTCAGTCTTAACCTCCACTGGCTGGTTGTTCTCGTCAAAAACTTCAACAGAGATGTTTTCTGTCTTCAGGTTATGTACCACATAGCGGGCCCTCCCCTCACGCAGGTATAGATTCTCTTTGGTATAAATTTTGGTCTTGATCCTGGTTTCGGCCTCCCTGGCCCTGGTCCGTGCATTGCGGTACTTGGCATTGATATCCTTCAGGTAGGAAATTTTATTGTAGAGGTTCACAAAATTCAACTGTCCATTCAGCTGGATGGTGTTGGAGTTCTTGATGGTATTCCCAAGGTTGATGGCACCATACACCGGATCGTCGGGGATAATGGGACCCACATCCCAACCATATGTTCCACCATACCGCGCATTGGCCGAGGTCCAGTTGAGCAGTGGGATCTTGTTGATGGGAATGGTATAGGA
>JAGLTY010000160.1 GCA_023135025.1 Bacteroidales bacterium
CCCTCCTCCAGATCAAGGGTGGCCGCATCATACCCCCCTGAAGTGTAGTTGGAGTAGAGCAGGGTTTTTCCATCGGATGAAACCTGCGGATGAAAGGCACCAAAACGGGCGAAGGTAACCTGGAATGCCTGGTCGACACCCGTATGATAGCAGTATATATTATCAATGCCCGAAAAGGTCCCGCTGAAAAAGATATACCACTCTTTAACAACAGGATAGGAGATATCATCCATCCCGGCATCAAACAGCCTGGTCCACCTACCCGACTGGAGGGAATAACTGTAGAGCGATTTCCCCGAATCGACTGAAACAATCACAACCAGTGCCGAATCGGTCTCCATCCAGGCCGGGTGCTGTAGAAACTGGTTTCCGGGAGAGGGGATCACCCGGTCGACGGTGCCATCCATACGAAGAATCGCCAGACTGAATTGGTGTTTATCCGATTGCTCCACAACAGCGACCCGGGTTCCATCGCCCGAGATGGCTGGCGAAAAATACCGGGTCCTTTTTCCCAGGTTGCTGACCATCCCTGTTGTCAGGTCATAACTTCGAATAATAGAGTAGTTCCTGTTGCTCCAGCGCGTGTCGGGAACAAATTCATCCCAGACAATTTGGTTTCCGGAGTAACTGACCCTTCCCGAATTCAAATAACCAGGACGAAAAACACGTTTATCCTCTCCATTTCTCTCAACAATGACAAACTCCGGGATCTGGTCCATTCCCGTCTTCAGGGTCAGCATCTTTGATTCTGAAATCGCATGCGGAAAGGTATAACTGGTATAGTGACGTTTGCGGTAAATATTCCAATCGGTCATGGGGGTGTAAAGACGTTCTACCGCCATCTTACGCCAGTGGTCCCGGTAACTCGTCAGTGCCTCCTGATAAAACTGTTTCTTGGATCTGAATCCGTACTGCTTCATACTGAACCAGGTAGGATTTAACAGAAATGGTTTCCTGGCAGCATACTGCTGAAAATCGATCCAGAACTTATTGCCGTAGGTACGTCTCCCGTGCCTGACCATCAGGTACCCCAGCTGGTAATGATTGGGTATGTGGTGCCTGTAGGAGCCCATTGTGGCCTTTGAGAAAGACCAGAGCCTGTCTGCTTCCAGTAACTGGGCCTTTATCTCCATTTCAAAGGATGGCTGCCTCCCTCTCCCTGTTTTGGAGAGACGGGTCTCTGCATCCACTGCATCCCCCTCCAGATACCAATATGGCAGGAATACTGCCATGGCCCCCACAGCCTGTTCTCCACCAAGATAGAAGAGTCCTCTTGTAATGCCCTGATTTAGTTTATCGATCTGAACAGCATGTCTCCCTTCATGAAGAGCCAGCTGTGTCAGCCAGTCCTGATAATAGCCATTGGGATCGGGATTGGTAAATATCTCCAGCCGTTTGGGTGCCCAGACAAAAACCCCGTTTGAAAAACTTGATTCGTTGTGGATAATCACAGGCATATGGCTGGGGTTGTGATCAAGGGGCTGACCCAGGTAGGGGTAGTAGTGCTCGAGCTGCCGGGCAAATGCCTGAGCCAGGCTATCCACTCCACCCGGGTGGATCATGGTGTAGTGCGGCGTTTTAAACTGATACCACTTCAGGGAACCTGCGTCCTGTCCGTACTCATAGAACTGACTGTTCAGTCCGGCCGAAACAAACAAAAGCAGAATGAAGATCATCCTGCCCTTGCTGTACAAATGATATAACGGAAGGTTAGTTCTCTGCAAATTTCACTTTATATCTGCTGTTGCGTAAATAGATATAGGCACGTTTACGTACATCCCCTTTTAATACAATGTCGTACATTTTTGAAGAGCCGCAGGTGTGACATACCCCCTGTAGTTCCTCCTCAATCTTTATCAGATCGATGCGTCGTCCAACAAAACCGGTAATACAGGTGATGGGAGCGCCATCCATCTTTCTCTTGTCAAGCCCAACCAGGAGCGTCTGTTTTTCAGGAGGCAGGGTATTGGGCTCCTTGACATTGGCATATTCGAATTCGAATTCGGGATAGTCCGTGTAGAGGGGTTGATCCAGGTCGTTCATTCCTTTTAAAGTCATGTACTTTGGATTTAATGAACCACAAATATATACTTCGTTTTAATACCTGTCAACATTTTCAAAAAAATTGTTTTTTGGCAGCTGTGCTAAAAAAAGCGTTAAATTCGTGCCAGTCAAAATAATATAGGAATTTAGCACCATATGCAGTTTAAAAAAATTAACCTTCTCCTGGGTTGGGCCAGTTTTGCTATCGCCCTGATTGTCTACCTGCTCACCCTCGAACCTACCGTCAGCCTGTGGGACTGTGGCGAATTTATCGCAAGTTCCTATAAACTCCAGGTGGGCCACCCCCCCGGAGCGCCACTGTTCATGATTATTGGAAGGATATTTGCGCTCTTCACTTCCGATACCGAAAAGGTGGCTATGATGATCAATGCTGTATCGGCCTTTGCCAGTGCCTTTACCATTCTTTTCCTCTTCTGGACCATCTCTCACCTGCTGAAAAAAACAGTTACAGGCAGTTCGGATAAACCCTCCAAAGCTGAAGTGATTGTTATTCTAGGTGGCGCCTTTGTTGGAGCCCTGGCCTACACTTTCTCCGATACTTTCTGGTTCTCAGCTGTTGAAGGAGAGGTATATGCCACATCTTCTCTGTTTACAGCGGTGGTTTTCTGGGCCATTCTCAAATGGGAAAATGTGGCTGATAAACCGGGGGCCAACAGGTGGCTGATACTGATCTCATACCTCATCGGCCTGTCCATCGGTGTACATCTCCTGAACCTGCTGGCCATTCCTGCCATTGTCCTGGTCTACTACTTTAAAAAATCACCGAAAGTTACTCGCAACGGGGTATTAAAGGCGCTGGGAATATCGGTGGTAATTCTTCTGTTTATTATGTACGGGATGATCCCGGGCATTGTCAAACTGGCCACTGTGGTCGAGAAGTTCTTTACCAATACAGTAGGTTTACACTACAATGTAGGTGTCGTCATCTACGTATTTCTCCTGCTGGGAGCCCTGATCTATGGAATCTACCGTACCCAGTTCCTGAAAAAAAATGTTCTCTGGAACACTGTGCTGCTGGCCATCACAGTGATCGTTATCGGATACTCCTCCTATGCGCTGATTGTAATCCGCGCCCTGGCTGGCCCTCCCATGAATGAGAATCGCCCCGAAAATGTCTTTGCCCTTCTCTCATATCTGAACCGGGAGCAGTACGGGGACCGCCCACTTATTCTGGGGCACCAGTACGATGCAGAGGTTGAGGACCTGGTCTATAAAAAGCCTGTATACATCCTGAATAAAGAGGAGAACAGATATGAAATTGCCTATCGCAAACCGGAGGTGGTAATGAAAGGCAGCAAGGTGCTTCTTCCCCGCATGTACAGCCGTAACGCCATACACAAGCAGGCTTACCAGGAGTTCGGTACCATAAACGATCCGGGGAGTCCCAGTTTCTTCGACAATATGGAGTTCCTGTTCCGCTACCAAATCGGCCATATGTATCTGCGCTATTTTATGTGGAACTTTGCCGGAAGGCAGAACGATATCCAGGGACACGGAAATGTACTGAACGGAAACTGGATCAGCGGAATCGGGGCCCTCGATTCGGCCAGGATCGGGCCACAGAAAAATCTGCCCGATCAGATGAAAAATCATCCGGCCAGGAACACCTATCTCTTTTTGCCCCTTTTGTTGGGACTGGTGGGTCTCTTTTTCCAACTGGATAAGAGTACACGTGATTTCTGGGTGGTCATGAGTCTGTTTATCCTGACCGGGGTAGCCATCGTCATCTACCTTAACCAGACTCCCTATCAACCCAGGGAGCGCGATTACGCTTTTGCAGGTTCATTCTATGCATTTGCCATCTGGATTGGAATGGGTGTGGCTGGACTGTTCCAGGTACTGCGATCAAAACTGAATGCCAACCTCTCTGCTATCCTGGGAACAATTATCAGCCTGGTGGCGGTCCCTGTGCTGATGGCCACGCAAAACTGGGATGATCATGATCGTTCCGGCCGTTATACGGCAAGGGATATTGCCAAAAACTACATGAATTCATGCAGCAAGGATGCTGTTCTCTTTACCGTGGGTGATAATGATACATTCCCCCTCTGGTATGTCCAGGATGTGGAAGGCGTCAGGGAAGATGTCCGCATCGTCAATATGATGCTGTTCAATATGGATTGGTATATCGATCAGGCGAGGTGGAAAAATTATGATTCTGAGCCTCTGCCATTTACCATCCCACAGGCAAAATATGAGGCCATTCCGGGAAACAGCATCTTTGTCAGGGAACACAAACAATGGGCCACTGTAAATTATATGCTCAACTTTATGAAGAGCGATAATCCCGATACCAAGGTGAAGCTGCGAAGCGGTGAACAGGTAAACTTCATTCCCACCCATCAACTGATCATCCAGGTGGATTCGGCCACTGTGGTCTCCAATGGTACCGTAGCTCCGGAAGATGCCCACAGGGTTGAAAAGAATATTCGTATTCGGCTGGAGCCCAATGGCCAGATCCTTAAAAATTCACTGGGACAGCTGGATATTATAGCCTCCAACAAGTGGAACCGGCCTATCTACTATACATCAGGTGGTTTTGACGGATCACTGGGCATGGAAGAGTTTTACCGTCTCGAAGGACTGGCCTACCGGCTGGTCCCTGTTAAAACACCGTATGAGAGTATCCTTGTTATGGGAGATATTGATACCGACACACTGTACGACAGGTTGATGAATACGTTTGAATGGGGCCGGATGAACGAGGAGGATGTGCAACTCGATTACTATACCATTCGTACCCTGTCGGTCATTCGTTTCAGAAGTATTTATACCCGCCTTGCCATACAGCTCCTGCAGGATGGAGAGAGGGAGCGTGCAGTAGAGGTACTTGACCGCTGTATGGAGCTGGCCCCCTCCCGTGTGCTCCCCTTTGACCAGTATATAACAGGGATCACTCTGCCAAAAAGGGATGGGGGAGTGATCCACCATGAAGGGGTCATTGAGGCCTATTACCTCTGTGGAGAGTCAGAGAAAGCCAATACTATTCTCTCTGAACACTACCAGAACCTGACCGATGAAATTCTCTATTTCAACGCCATGAAACCCCGGCACAGATCGTCCATTCAACGGGAGATCAATGAAGCCATGTACCAGATGGAGGAGTTAAGGATCCTTCTTCAGAATTATCAGCAGGAAGAGCTGCTGCTGAAACTTGGAATTACCGGTTTCGGTTCATAAGAAAAGAGGCAAAATTGTACAGTTCGCTCTTTCGCTCTTCCGGTCTGTTCAGCTTTTCCAGGTTGGACAGGGCCTCCTGATAATAATCCCGGATTCTCTTCTTTGTCAACTCTTTGACATTCAATGAATCGAAGATAGAGGTAACCGCCCCGATCTTCTCCTCCCTGTCAAACTCTTTCCTGGTGAGCCACCCGGACAACTCCTCTCTCTGTTGGGTCGAAGCTGCTTCGAGTGCCTGGATCGCCAGAAAGGTCTTTTTATTGTCCAC
>JAGLTY010000161.1 GCA_023135025.1 Bacteroidales bacterium
CCATCTTTGATGCTGCGCTTCTTGCCGAAGAACCGGGTCATCATGGCCACCATAATCAGCGGCAGCAGCAGTCCGGGCAGGGCATGCTGCAGGGCGGTCCACACCCCTATCTGTTGCATATACTCCGCATAGGTGAGTCCCGACTGGGCGATGCTCTCCTGTACCGAAGGGATATCCAGCGACGACTGTATTCCGATAAGTGTGGGTGTTCCTACCGCTCCGAACGAAACAGGGGTCACATTGGCAATCAGTGCCACCATCACCGCGGCCAGTGCCGGGAATCCCAGGGAGAGCAGCAGTGGAGCGGCCAGTGCTGCCGGGGTGCCGAATCCTGCCGACCCTTCAATAAATCCACCAAAGAGCCAGGCAATGATAATGGCCTGGACCCGTTTGTCGGCTGAAATATTGGTGAACCCACGATTGATCGCCTCGATAGCACCGCTTTCACGCATGGTGAACAGCAGCAGCAGGGCGCCAAATACAATAAAGAGGATCTTAAAGGCGATCACCACCCCGTTGACCGTGGAGGCCACGATCCAGTTGCCGGGAGTTTTCCAGATGAACAGGGCAAGGACTAGGGTAATGATGAATGCCAGGGGCATCGCTTTGGTGGCGGGCCAGCGAAACCCCACCATAAAAATAAAGATTGCTACAATGGGCAGGGCGGCCAGCAGGGCCAGAATTCCGACAGACATTTTGCATAGTTTTGTTAGAGGGATCAAAATATCCAAAAAAATCCAATATTTTTACTGTTGAGATGAATATTCTGATTGCACCCGATTCATTTAAAGATTGTTTGAGCGCCATTGAGGTGGCCTCTGCATTGGGTCGGGGTATCCAAAAAATTCTTCCTGATGCCTTATGCACCCTGGTTCCCATGGCCGATGGTGGTGAAGGTACCGTGGAATCGGTTATTGATGCCACCAGTGGGGAGAGGATAAAATTAAAAGTGATGGATCCGCTGATGCGTGAGGTTCCCTCTTTTTATGGCATCACCGGCGATGGGGAGACAGCCGTGATCGAAATGGCGGCAGCTTCAGGCATTGAGCTCCTGAAAGGGGATGAAAGAGATCCCTGGATCACCTCCACCTATGGTACCGGACAGTTGATCCGGGATGCGCTGGATCGGGGCGTTAAAAAGATCCTGCTGGGGATAGGGGGGAGTGCCACCAACGATGGAGGGGCCGGGATGGCCAAAGCACTGGGTGTGAAATTCAGTGGAAAGTTCGGAGCCATGCCTGTTCAGGGGGGGGGTGTACTGGGTGAGGTGGAACAGATTCATATGGAAGGATTGGATCCTCGGTTGGCTGATACGGAGATCGTAGTGGCCTGTGATGTGACCAATCCATTGACCGGTCCGCAAGGTGCTGCCGCTGTTTATAGTCCGCAAAAAGGGGCCGATGGGGAGATGGTAGAGAAACTGGACCGGAACATGGTTCATTTTGCAAAGGTGATTCAGGATCAATTGGGCAGGGAGGTTTCCGGGGTGCCGGGAGCCGGGGCAGCCGGTGGACTGGGAGCAGGGTTGATGGCTTTCCTGGATGCCAGCCTGGTCAAAGGATTTGATATGATTGCCGGTGTGGTGGGACTTGAAGAGAAAATCAGAGGAGCCGACCTGGTGATTACCGGTGAGGGAAAGATGGATGCTCAAACCCGCTTTGGCAAAACACCTTTCGGAGTTGCAAAGATGGCCAGGAAACAGGGAAAGCATGTGATCGGGGTTGCAGGAACACTGGATGTGGATGCCGGTGTGTTGTACGAACTGGGTTTTGATCTGCTGATGCCCATCCAGGAAAAACCGGGCGATCTGGAATCATCATTAAAAAATGGTGAAGAGCTCCTGGAGCGAACCGGAGAACGGATGGCCCGATTGCTTAAGATGAAGATTTAGTTAATTTTGCCATTTATCCAGAGTTTAATCATTACAATATGCTTGTATTCAAATTTGGTGGGGCTTCTGTAAAGAGTGCCGGGGCGGTTAAAAATATAGTGGAGATTCTTCATCGTTACAGTGAGGAGAAGATCGTGGTTGTGGTATCTGCCATGGGGAAGACCACCAATGCTATCGAGCGGATCATCGATCACTATACCGCCGGAAAGAGTGAAGAGTTGAAGCAGGGGTACAAGGAGCTGAAAGCGTACCACCTGGAGGTTGTAAACGAACTCTTTGAGGATAAGGGTTGCAAAGTATATGCAGATGTAGAGGAGCTATTTGGCGATCTGGCCGACAGGCTGGCAAAGGAGCCTACCCTCAATTATGATTTCGACTACGACCAGTTGATCTGTTACGGGGAACTGCTCTCCACCACCATCATCGGTCATTTTTTGAAATGTTCGGATGTGCCCGCCCGCTGGATGGATATCCGTCGTTCGCTCAAAACCAACAATACCTGGCGTGAGGCAAAGGTCGACTGGGAACTGTCGAGCCAGCTGGTAAATGAGCATTTTGTATTTAACGGGGAGCGGATCATGATTACACAGGGATTTTTGGGCTCCACCATTAACGACCAGACCACCTCGCTGGGAAGGGAGGGCTCGGACTATACAGCAGCCATTCTCGCATATATGCTGAGGGCAGAGAGTGTCACCATATGGAAAGATGTGCCGGGTGTACTGAATGCCGATCCCAAATATTTTGACGATACTATATTGCTCGAAAAACTCTCCTACCTGGATGCCATAGAGCTGGCCTATTTTGGCACCGGTGTGATCCATCCCAAGACCATCAAACCGTTGCGGAACAAAAATATCAATCTGCATGTGAAATCCTTTGTGGATCCTGATGCACCCGGAACCCTGGTGGGGAACCTCTCTTACAGCAAACTGACCCCTTCATTTATCTTCAAGATGGACCAGGTACTGATTCGTACCTCGCCCCTCGATTTCTCCTTTATCAACGAGGGCAACCTGGAGGAGATTTTTGGGATCTTCAGCAAACACGGGATGAAGATCAACATGATGCAGAATTCGGCCATCAGCTTTAAAATGGTTGTGAACAATGACAAGCGGAAATTGAGGCCGGTTATCGATGAACTTGAGGAGAAGTTCAAAGTGGACTACCAGACAGGACTGGAACTGGTGACTATCCGTTACTTCGATCAGTCCACCATCGACCGGGTTATGATCAACAAGGAGCTGATTATGGAACAGCGCGGTGTGCAGAACATTGAGTTGCTGATCCGCGATCAGGGTTAACCCTGTGTAAAAAAATAAATACCATCTCTCAGAAAGAAAAGTTAAATTTACTTGTATTACGCTATTACGGTTCCAATGAAGAATTTAATACCCTCTTTTCGTTTGACGCTCCTCTCTCTTTTTATGCTGAGTCAGGGATTTCTGAGCACTGTTTTCAGTCAGCAAACCAAGCAAGTTGCCGCACCAGAACAGTTTCGCGGAGATTACGCTCTGAAGAATGAGCAATTCGCCATCTGGAATGGGTCAAACTATATTCCTGTTTTTATCAAGGGTATCAACCTGGGTATTTCAGTGCCCGGGACCCAGCCGGGACAGCTGGCAGCCACGGCGGAGGATTACAGCCGCTGGTTTGACCTGATCAAAGAGGCAGGGTACAATACCATCCGCTTATATACACTCCATTTTCCAAGGTTTTATCATGAGCTAAGGGAGTATAACCTGGAAAATCCACAGAATCCACTGCTTGTGATGCACGGTGTCTGGTTGGAGGAGAATGAGATTGCCACCGATCTGTTCGAACAGACCACATCTTTCGACCAGGAGATCAGGGAGGTGGTGGCCGCTGTCCACGGAGATATCACCATTGCGGAGCGGACAGGGAAGGCCCATGGCGACTTCACCTCCAATATCTCCCCCTGGGTGGTCGGTTTTCTGCCAGGCAGGGAGATCTTTCCCGGGGAGGTTGCCTTAACCAATCAGAATCATCCGGGAGAGACTGCTTATGAGGGGGCTTTCTTTCAACTTCCATCCGGCGATCCGATAGAGGTATGGCTGACACAGCGCCTCGATGGTCTGATGCTCTATGAAAACGAGCACTATCAGGCGGTCAGGCCCACTGGATTTTCATCCTGGCCTACACTCGACCCCATTACACATCCAACGGAGCATTTATTGGGTGGCAGCTCTGAAGATGCGGAGCAGATCGATCTGGCCAATATGGTTTGCACAGACTCTTCAGCAGGCTTTTTTATTGGATACCATGCCTACCCCTATTATCCCGATTTTATTATTGAGGATCCCTATTATCTGGCTGAATCAGATGCAGATGGACCCAATAACTATCTGGGTTACCTGAAAGATTTGAAAGCCCATTATCAGGGTGTCCCTTTGATCATTGCTGAATTTGGCGTTCCCTCCAGCTGGGGAAGTGGACACCTTTCGCCTTCCGGCATGCACCATGGAGGTCACTCCGAAGAGCAGCAGGGGTTCTACACCATCAGGATGTTCGATAATATTGAGGAGTCCGGCTGTGCCGGCGGGGTCCAGTTTTCTCTGATCGACGAATGGTTCAAGCAAACCTGGATCACAAATCCTTACTCTAACAAGGAGTATCGTCATCTGTGGCACAACCTCACCTCCCCGGAGCAGAATTTTGGGATTCTGGCCTATGCACCTCCTCCGGACCCATTTATTAAAACCGGCACCTATCCGGGCAGTGCAATTTCCAGTATAGAGGTCCATTCCGACTACACTTTCTTCAGGATACGGGTTCATATGAATACACCGCAATACAGTGATGATACACTCTGGGTGGCTTTTGACACCTATGAATCAAATCTGGGTGAATCCATACTGCCCGATGGTCGTTCCATTGGAGTGGCACCCGATACCCTGCGTGCTGAGTTTGCACTGCAGATACCACTGGGGGGTGATCTGGCCAAACTGTTTGTGATTCCCGATTATGATGTCTATGGGATCAAGTCCCTGGAAAGAGTGGATACTGTTGTTTCCACCCACAGCGATAACGGACTCTGGAACCCGGTGAGGTGGAAGACCAACTATTTTCAGAACAGGACCCAGTATATAGGGGAGCTGACCATCTCGGCCTCGGACGATCCTTACCAGTTTCTCAATGCAGTCTCACTGTTTAACGACAGCCTGGAGATCCGGATTCCCTGGACCCTTCTTAACTTTCCTGCTCCGACTGTTGGAAGAGCCATGCACTATCTTTCACACCAGGAGGGGGAGCAGATTGTGATCGAACAGCTGGATACACTGTCGGACGGAATCTCCCTGACCGTTTGCCTGCAGGATGAGATATATCAGACCGGGAAGTACATCTGGAGTCCGTGGGATTATGAGAAGATCACCAATAATCCTCCTATCGAGCGTAAAAAGCAGTCGTTTCACTACATGAAACAGATGTTGCCGCAGTTCAATTCTCCGCCCATTGGCATGGCCGATACCTTTCATCTCTTTCCCGGGAACATATTGGAGCCGGATAGTGAAGGGGGATTGCTTCACAACGATTTTGACATAGATGGAAACAAAATGCAGGTCCGGCTCTC
>JAGLTY010000162.1 GCA_023135025.1 Bacteroidales bacterium
CTTTTATTGATGCAGAGCATGCTTTCGACAGCTTTTATGCAAAGAAGTTGGGGGTGGATATAGAAAACCTCTATATCTCTCAACCCGATAATGGAGAACAGGCGCTTGAAATTACCGATCACCTGATCCGTTCAGGCGCCATTGATATCATTGTGATCGATTCTGTTGCAGCACTGACTCCCAAGGCTGAAATTGAAGGAGAGATGGGCGAGTCAAAAATGGGTCTGCAGGCCAGGCTCATGTCGCAGGCACTCAGAAAGCTTGCTGCCAATATCAATCGCACCAATACCTCTTGCTTTTTCATCAACCAGCTACGCGAAAAGATCGGCGTGATGTTCGGTAATCCTGAAACCACCACCGGTGGAAATGCACTGAAATTTTACGCATCGGTACGTATCGATATCAGACGCATTGGCCAATTAAAAGAGGGTGAAGAGATATATGGCAACCGCACCAGAGTTAAAGTGGTTAAGAATAAACTGGCCCCTCCATTCCGTAAAGCGGAATTTGACATCCTCTATGGTCAGGGCATCTCAAAAGCAGGCGAACTGATCGATATGGGGGTGGACCTGAACATTCTGAAAAAGAGCGGGTCATGGTTCAGTTATGGGGAGACAAGGCTGGGTCAGGGCAGGGATGCTGTAAAAAATCTTCTGAGGGATAACCCCGAATTATCAGAAGAGATAGAAGAGAAGATCAAGGCAGCCATTAAGGATTCTGAAGAGTAGATCAAATTAATCTCAATCTGTTTATCAGGTATGAATTTCCTGTTACATTTTATATTTATTGCAGCATTTCTGCTTATTTACATCATTGCGATTATAATTCTTAAACCTTTCAGGATACATCGCAAACGTCCCGTTTCAACCATCCTCATCAAAGCCAGTTACCTTATTTACCTGGCTTGCTTCCTCTTAATGGCTTATATGATCCTCTTCTTCTCAGCCAATGCCGAACCAACGGAAGAGGTGGATGAGGAGAAGATACTCAATCTGCTCACCGTTTTCAGCATCTTCGCTTTTTTCATTCCCAATATTGGAATCATGATTCGCCGCAGAATTAGCTCGTGGCGTGTGACATACAATTACATAGTGGCTGCATTGAATATCCTGATTGCCCTGGGAATGATATGGTTTATTATGGACCTCCCCTGGGAATTCAGGAGCCATTAAGCAGGGTCACAGCCTGCTCTGTCTTCTCTTTCATGGAAAGAGTGCCATCCAGCCAATGTATTGCAATACCCCTGCGCTCCATCCCCCTGAAGTAGGTCATCTGCCGCTTGGCAAACTGATGTATGGCTGTATTCAGTTTACTGAACATCTCGTCGTAGTTGAGCTCTTTCAAAATGTATTTACTGACAAAACGGTATTCCAGTCCATAGTAATCAAGTTTCCCGGCCGACACCCCACTCCTTAAAAGCTCCTCCACCTCTTCTACCATCCCCTCTTCCATTCGCTCCCTGAGCCGCCGGGTGATCCGCTCTCTCCGGATTGTCCTTTCGAACCTGATTCCCAGCACAAGTGGATTGAGCTCCCGTTCATCAGCTGCATTATCTGGCTGAGCCGATTGGTACATGGCAATCTCAATGGCCCGGATCAAACGTTTACGATTGACCGTATCCGTGATATTATGCAAAGGAACATACAACTTGAGAATCCCTGCCAGCTCCTCATGACTCTTTTTTTCCAACTCCTCTCTTAAGCCGGTATTCAGAGGCACATTCAACAGCCAGTAATTTCGAAGAACCGACTCAATATAAAGACCTGTCCCCCCACAAAGCACTGGCATGACCCCTCTTTCGGCGATATCAGTAAAAACCCTTAAAAAATCGCGTTTAAAAAGATACACATTGTACTCATAACCGGCATCCAGGATATCAATCAGATGGACTGGTACCTGGTGATCTTTAACCAGGTAATCCTTATAATCTTTGCCGGTTCCAATATCCATCCTGCGGTATACCTGCCTGGAGTCGGCACTGATTATTTCCCCTCCCACACGATGAGCCAGATGAGCTGCAAAAGAAGTCTTTCCAGCTGCTGTATGTCCCAGGACCGTTACCAGATCAATCATTTTCTCATCAAGTGAAATCAAATATACCTTTTTTATACCTTTGGGGACGAAAACAGAAATGGGAAATAAAATCAACATCAGGAATAAGAAGGCCTACCACGACTATGAGATCCTGGAGAAGTACGTGGCCGGAATTCAACTGCAGGGTACAGAGATCAAATCGATCCGGATGGGAAAGGTGAGCCTGGGGGAGTCCTACTGCCAGTTTGAAAACAACGAACTCTATGTAAGGGGTATGCAAATCGCGGATTATGCCTGGGGTAGTTTCAACAAGCATACGCCGGGACGTGACAGGAAACTGCTGATGACCCGCCACGAACTGAAAAAGCTACAGCGTAAAACCCGGGAAAGCGGTCTCACCATTACCACGCTGAAGGTTTTTATCTCAGACTCCGGTTATGCCAAACTGGAGATTGGGCTGGCCAGGGGAAAGAGAGAGTACGACAAGCGGGAAACCATCAAACGAAAAGACACGCAGCGCCAGCTGGATCGTCTTCATAAAATTAAATAGATCAGCTCTTACTGGGAGAAGAAGAATTCATTGAGCAACCTGACCTCCTCCAGGTCCAGTTGATAATCAAAATACATATCGATAACCAGCAGTAACTCTTCAAAAGAGAGATAACCATCTCCATTTACATCAAGCGACTGGAAATTTTCAGGAATTTCAACCCTTGAGCCCAGCCTGTACTGCCCGCTGATAATAGCCATGTAATCCCCCATCTCTTCACGGGGCATGGCATTTTCCCGAAGATCCAATGCTGCCAGGTACTCCTCTTCAGATACCGTAACACCCACTTCATCAACCCATGCATCCCGCTCTGTATCCAGCTCCTGATCAAGGTAATCGGCCACCCCATCCATGTCGCCATCCAGCGGACACCCAACTGTATCCACCTCAACACCATAAGGAGTACCGGGACAACGGTCCGAAACATCCAGCACAAAATCTCCATCTTCATCATCAAACAGAAGCGGATCAAACTCCACATCAGCATACAACAGATCAACCGTTCTTGTGGCCGGATCGGAGAAGAGGTCGAAATGGAGCGACAGGTGGGAAAAGACAAAACTGTCATTCCCTTTACTCCCCACTATACTGGTTCCTTCATAAGCCACATTATCCAGCATATCTGTCATTGCATAGTAATAGGAGATTCCCAGGCTGAAAAAAGCCCGGCTGCTAATTCGAAAGTGGCTCCCCAAACCAAGCGGGAACACAAGAGCGTTCTGACTATAATCCCCCAGTCCAAACTCCTCCTGTTCACGCAGACGAAGGTCAGTTTCATATTCGTAGTCACGATACAGAGGAAGAGCCTCGCCCGGAAGTGATTCCGGCGCATCCCTTATGGACCCGTCCGACCAGTAATAATAGGTTTGTCCATTGGCATCAACCAGGTCCCCTTTTGCACTGAAGTTCAGAATCCCCACTCCCAATGAAACATAGGGCCTTATAAGGGCATCTCTCTCAATAAAATGAGCAAACCTGTATTCGACATTTGCCCCGATAGAAGATACCGATGACCTGAAATTCAGATTCCGGGAGATATCGCTGTAAGAGTAAGTGTTGCCACTTAGGTTCCCAAGCAGAAAGGAGAAATTTGCAATGAAATTGTGCTTCCTGTCAACAAAGGTGGAGAGATTTACAGAAGCAGCATTGTTACCTATAGCCGGACTAATAAAGCTATTACGTACATCTCCACGAAAATTCAGGACACCATATGAGAAGGAGACCACCGGTTTATAAACCGGATTCTCCACCGTATCGATCCTCTGAAGCAGTGAATCATAATCTATCTCCTGTCCTTGAACCAAGAGTGGAACCATGGAAAGAAACAGAAGCAGAAATCTGTATGTTCGTCGATAATGCAATGGAGTTTTCGATTACTGGAATCAATTACCCGAGCAAGCGGGTAGCAACACGGTTACCATTCTGGTATCCGATAATAAATGCCCCCTCTATTTCCGGTAGCCTGTCAACTTTCTCTTTGTATGAAAGCGCCTGGTCATAGGATTGAAAAGGACCGATAGTATATTTATAGAGACCCTGGTGCTGTTCAACAAGCACCTCTCTGTCCACTCCAGCCTGCCGGTAATATGTTGTGGCATCGAAAGCATTCAGGTTGGCTGTCAGTTGTACCCGGTAATAGACTCCCGTACCCCGGTTCAGCACCCTGGTATTGACGATCACCCTGTCAGAAGCACTGCCAACATTAGTAGAAGTGGAAGGAGGCCTGGTCTCTCTCTTAACAGCAGGAGCTGTTTTGTTACCAGCGGGAACCGTTCCGGTGTCCAGAAGGTTTCTTTTCTGAGCGGTGGTCAGGTTATCCAGAGAGACATCCATCTGCACAATCTCGGCAACCCTGTTTTCATTTCCGGCAGTATAGGTTAACAATCCTTCAATCAGCATATTACCCTGAGGTTCATTCTGCTTAGGGACAAGCCTGTAAACCACCTCAAATTCAGACTGTTCCGGTAATTTCATCCATATGAATTTCACTGTAGAAGCTGCATGAGAAACGATTCCTTCATTTGAATTCACCTCCTCAAACAGGTATCCCGACGGAATGGTCTCCTCCACCTTGGCATACTTGCTTCCAGAGGGATTATCTATTAAGATATGAACCAGATATCCACCGGTGTTCAGCAACAGAGGTTTTTGACGAACGGCCATAGCAAAACCGGTCCCCGTTGAGACAGCCGCAGGAACCACAGCGGCTCCTCCCCTGAAATCTCGAATATCGACAATCAGTGCCGGGTCGATTGATCTATTTGGAACAATGGTGATCGCATTGATTTGATCAAAATTCAAAAACTTACGTTCCTCATCTACCACATAGGCAAACACACCACCGAGATTAAAGGTCCCTTTTAGCCTGGAATCTACAGATAATAAATAGGATACAGAAATTTCACTGGCATCCGGCATCTTCAACCATATGATCCTTACCCTCTGTTCATCAAAACTAAAATCTGCATTGGGGGAACTCACATTGGTGGCTGACAGGCCAAGTGGTATATCCTGTGAGAAACGGGAATAGTCTGTTAACGAGCCCTTTTTGATGGTCACTGTAACTGTAAAATCCTCTCCTGCATTCACCCTGTCGGGATGATCTATGGATATCTCCACATCCTGTCCGCTAAGCGAAAATGACAGGAAAAACATGGAAACGGCTAGACAATGGGTAATGTACTTCATCATGTAAAGGGTTGATTTCCGAAACAATGTACAAAATAATTTCTCATATAATCTGCGGAATTACTAACACTGAAACTGCACTTGTCTCTAGAAATTAGGACTCAACAGATATTTTGAATAGAATTTATTGATCACATCCACTGCCTCATCTGCACTGTCAACCACAGTCAACAGCTCCATGTCTGCCGGACTGATATTAT
>JAGLTY010000163.1 GCA_023135025.1 Bacteroidales bacterium
TGGATGCTGTCAAACTTTTGATGGAGGATGACCAGACAAAGGGTATTATCATGATCGGAGAGATTGGTGGAAGCATGGAAGCTGAAGCGGCCTACTGGATCAAGGAGCATGGAACCAAGCCAGTGGTTGGGTTTATTGCCGGACAGACTGCACCAAAGGGGCGCAGAATGGGGCATGCAGGGGCTATTATCGGAGGCAAGGCCGATACTGCAGAGGCAAAAATGAAGATCATGGAAGAGTGTGGTATCACCGTTGTTGTTTCTCCGGCAGAAATAGGAGAGAAGATGGCCAAACTTATGAACAAAGAATATGCCGGGTATGGTATGCAGCGAACAGGATATCATTAAGGCTGCAGGATGGATTGTGAATGCAAAGCATCTTGTGGCATTCACTGGTGCCGGAATTTCTGTAGAAAGTGGGATTCCGCCATTCAGGGGAGATGGGGGAATATGGTCAAAATATGATCCTTCCATTCTTGATATCGATTATTTCTGTAAACACCCTTCTGAATCGTGGAAGGCAATAGCAGAGATTTTCTATCATTACATCCTTGATGCCAGCCCCAATCCTGCACACTATTTACTGGCCCGCATGGAGAGTGAGGGGATGCTTAAAGCGGTGATAACCCAGAATATAGATAATATGCATCGTGAAGCGGGAAATCGTGAGGTCATTGAATACCACGGGAATTCCAAATGGCTCAGATGCAGCCATTGCGGAGAGCGATACGAACTATCGGAGATCTCTCTGGAACCTCTGCCCCCAAGATGCTCCAGCGACCAGGAGGTGTTAAAGCCCGATTTTGTCTTCTTTGGAGAGGGAATCCCCCCTGATGCTGCCAGCAGATCGGTGGAGGAGATTTCAAAAGCAGATCTGCTGTTAATTATCGGCACCACCGGTGAGGTGATGCCTGCCGGTATGTTGCCATCTATCGCCAGGTCAAATGGGGCCAGGGTAATTGAGATCAACCCAAGCAGGTCTCTCTTTACAGACTCAATAACCGATCTTTTTTTACAGGGTCCGGCCGGTGAGGTGAGCAACCTGATGGACTCCTATCTTTTTTAGTTTAACCTATTTTTCATTTATTTGCATTGTTTTATTTACGTTAAATATTCAACTAATCATGGATCTACTTAAAGGAAAAGTCACAGTGGTTACCGGTGCTGCAAGAGGTATTGGAAGGATGATTGCACTTCGTTTTGCCCAGGAGGGTGCAGATGTGGCATTTACAGATCTTTCCAGGGATGAGAATATGGAGACCCTGGAGAAAGAGCTCTCTGAACTGGGGGTAAAGGGTAAAGGATATGTAAGCGATGCCAGTAATTTTGAGGAGGCACAACAGGTGGTGGATCAGGTGATCGCCGATTTTGAAAAGGTGGATGTGCTGGTCAATAATGCCGGTATCACCCGCGATACACTGTTGATGCGGATGGATGAAGAGATGTGGGACCTGGTTATCAAGGTGAATTTGAAATCGGTCTTCAATTTTACAAAAGCAGTACAAAAGTATATGCTGAAAGCCCGGACCGGCTCCATCATTAATATGAGTTCGGTGGTTGGCGTCAATGGCAATGCGGGACAATCCAACTACTCCGCCTCCAAGGCAGGGATTCTTGGATTTACCAAATCTATTGCCAAGGAGCTGGGAACCAGGAATGTACGATGCAACGCAATCGCTCCCGGGTTTATTATTACCGAGATGACCGGTAAACTTCCCGAGAATGTAAAAGAGGAGTGGATCAAGAGTATACCGCTTAAACGTGGTGGACTGCCCGAGGATGTGGCCAATGTGTCGCTCTTCCTGGCATCCGACCTCTCCTCCTATATGACCGGTCAGACACTGCAGGTTTGCGGTGGTATGAGTATGTGATCCAGTCTGTAAAGTTGAAAAGTGATTGTCGTCAGGGTAAGATTTCTCATATGGGTTGTGATATTATTCCTTACACTTCAGGGATGTGTGGGTATATACAGTGTGGTTGAATTTGAAGTTTTGGAACCCGCCACCGTCTATTTTCCCGATCATGTGAACCAGCTGGTGTTTCTGAACAGGGCGCCTATTACCATTGATATATGGTCGGAGCAGAACCAGGAAGGGATGGATGCCAGAGAGCTTATTTTGCTCGATACGATGATCGTTAACAACCTGAACAGGGGAGTCCTGGATGTGTTGCGCCACTCTCCCATTGAAAGGTTTCACAGGCCTATCTGGTTATCCGACAGAAGAACCGATACCACCTCACTTGAAGATCATGTGCTGACAAAGAGAGAGGTTGCGAATATATGCGATACTATTGGTGGAGATGCCATTATCAGCCTGGAGTTATATACGGTCGCTCTTGATCAACATTTTGATTACTACAGTGATGCCCCTGATGAGATTCAGAACCATTATTGTGAGGTGTCCAATAGTGTGAAATGGAACATCCATCTGCCTGGAAGCCCCAGGCCCTATGATATGTACTCCACTGTTGATACGCTATTCTTCCCTGTAATTTCAAAAGGTGAATCTATATCCTACAAACCGGGAGTGGATATGATCCGGGACCTCTTCTACGAGAGTGGATTTAAGTATGGCAGCTATCTTGTACCTGTATGGAACAAGGCCTCAAGGATTTTGTACAGGGGGCAGGAAGATGCTCTGAAAGTGGCTGTGAAGCATACCGATGAAGGGGATTGGGAGAGTGCCTTCTCCATCTGGAATCATCTGACCGTATCGGACGACAGCACACTGGTGGCGAAGGCATATCACAACATGGCTGTCTATTTTGAGCTTGAGGACAAACTTGACTCGGCCAGTATGATGCTCGACCTGTCGTTGGAACATGATACCCTCGATCCGGTCAGGTTATACCGGGAGGAGCTTGATGTGAGATTGTTGAACAGGAAGGATATTATGAAGCAAGTTAAATAGGGAACTAGTTATTAAGTTAAAGGGGATGAGAGATGTATAATACGGTGTTTGTTCTGTTGATTGCAGTTTTGATTTTTGGATATGTGCTGGAGAGGATCCTGGATATGCTTAACCTGGGCCATACGCTTCCGGTGTTGCCGGATGAGTTATCAGGCATATTCGATGCAGAGGAGTATAAGAAGAGCCAGATGTATAAGCGGGACAATACCCGTTTCTCTTTCTTTACCAGTTCAATGGGACTTGTAGTTATGCTGCTCCTATTCTTCTTCGGGGGATTTGGCTGGCTCGATGGACTGATTGGTGGCATGACCAGCCACTATATACTTCATGTACTTATCTTCTTTGGGATATTTGCGTTGCTAAGCGATATACTGACCACCCCTTTTGATCTCTATAACACCTTTGTGCTGGAGGAGCGGTATGGATTCAACCGTACCACTGTCAGGACCTATATCCTGGATAAAGTCAAAGGGTGGCTTATCGGGGCCCTTATAGGTGGGGGACTCCTGGCGCTGATCACCTGGATCTATATGCTGACAGGGAAGTGGTTCTGGCTGATTGCCCTTGGGCTGGTTACACTGGTCTCGCTTTTTCTAACCATGTTTTATTCCAACCTG
Organism: Bacteroidales bacterium; assembly: GCA_023135025.1. Classification (GTDB taxonomy): domain Bacteria; phylum Bacteroidota; class Bacteroidia; order Bacteroidales. The sequence continues at coordinate 3,529 of JAGLTY010000163.1, forward strand.
ATCGTCCCGCTCTTTAACAAACAGATACCATTGGAGGAGGGATCGTTGAGGGGAAAGATAGAGGAATTTGCCAGCAAAGCAGGGTTCAGATTGAATAATATCTACGTTATGGATGGCTCCAGGCGTTCCAGCAAAGCCAATGCATATTTCACCGGACTGGGTCCAAAGAAGCGGATCGTCCTGTTTGATACACTGATCGAGGATCTGGAGGAGGAGGAGATCGTTGCTGTACTGGCCCATGAGGTGGGTCACTACAAGAAAAAGCATTCGATCACCGGACTGATCCTTGCTACGGTACAGTCTGCTATCATGTTCTACCTCTTTTCTCTTTTTGTAGGTGTGGACAGCTTTGCAGTGGCTCTTGGAGGTACAGAGGCCTCGTTTCATCTTGGTCTGGTTGCATTCGGTGTGCTTTATTCCCCCATCTCTATGCTTACAGGACTGGGGACCAATGCATTGTCGCGTCACAATGAGTATCAGGCAGACAACTATGCAAAGGAGAAATATGAGGCTGAAAGCCTGGTTTTATCATTGAAGAAGCTTTCAAAAAACAATCTGAGCAACCTGACACCCCACCCTGTGTATGTATTCTTTCACTATTCACATCCTCCTTTACTCCAGAGAATCAGGTCGTTAAAAAAATAGCGACTCAATTGATTTAATGAGTATCTTTATTGGAGTTGCACCATTCCACAATACTAATAACCTCATGGGGTTACAAAAAATATATTCATCTAAAACCACCAACTACCATGAACACTTACAGTAACATGAACAGACGCAAATTTCTCCAAAACGCAGCAGTCAGCACAGCTGCCATTGGATTATCCTCCCCGGCTATGAAAATGATGGCCGGCGAAAGAGAGAGAGAAGGAGTCGGTAAAGTTGGCTTGTACAGCATCACTTTTTTGGGTGTTTGGTACAAAGGCAATGCACTCACTCTGGATGATATGATGATAAAAGCAAAAGAGTTTGGATATGATGGAATTGAGATCGATGGGAAGAGGCCCCATGGCAATCCTCTGGATATGCCTACAGACCGTTGCAAGGAACTGAAGACAAAAGCTGCTGATCTGGGACTGGACATATATGCAGTTTCAGCCAACAATGATTTCAGTAGTCCGGTTCCTGAATACAGGGAGTGTCAGATCGTATACCTTCGTGAACTGATGCGTATGACTTCCGATCTGAAGGTAAAACCCCTCAGGGTATTCCTGGGATGGCCCGGTGTAACCCTGCATCCCAATGGAGGCAGGTATGATATTGCCAGGGAAAGCTGGCAACATGCCCATAATCAGTTCGAACCCGAGCAGATCTGGGAGTGGTGCAGGGATGGGTTGATTGAGAGCGCCGGATATGCAGAAGATTACGGGGTCACTCTGGCGCTGCAGAACCACAAACCTGTCATCAACGACTGGAGGGATATGATGCGGATGATCAATGAGGTGGATTCACCCGCATTAAAAGCGTGCCTGGATGCACCTATCATGGATGATAAGAGTCCGGAAAATATCAGGGAAGCTGCACAGGCAGTGAAGGGTTTACAGATGTTGACCCATTTTGGAGGCGAATTTGACAGAAATGCAGACGGGATTATTGTGGATACCCAGGATCACAGTGATCACGGGGAGAAGGAAGAGGATCAGAGAGCGGAAAAATACCTGCCCGAGTTTGTAAAAAACATGAATGAAATCGGTTATGAAGGCTACTATAGCTATGAGTTGTGCCACCCCCTTCCCCTGGTGAATGGCGAGAAAGTTGGGATCGACTTCGTGGAGAAAAATGCAAAACTGGCCTGTGAAATGATGAAGGGGCTGTTAAGGGGGTAGGGAAAGAAAAAAAGGCTTCCGGTAATCCGGAGGCCTTTTAATATGAGCGGGAAACGGGGATTGAACCCGCGACCCTCAGCTTGGGAAGCTGAT
>JAGLTY010000164.1 GCA_023135025.1 Bacteroidales bacterium
AGGAGGTGGTTCCTGTGGAGTTCGATGGTGTGCGTTTTAAGAAGGGGAAACTGGAGTTGACCATTCCTGCCCGTTCGGTTGTGGTACTTCAGTTGGACTAAACAGGGCTGCCTACAGGGGCGAATCGTCCTTCTCCGAGGGACGGGTGAAGAAGCGCTGTGTGGGATAGGCAAATTCAATCTCCTTGTGACTGGCAAACTCCTTCAGCACATCTTCCCATATTTCATGTTCAGTGGAGCGCCTTTTCCGGGGATCGCATATATAACGCATGGTAAGCAATATACCGCTCGGCTCAAGGGAGGTATAAACGATGGGGGTGAGGTACTGGTAGAAGATCATATATTTTTTGGACGCCTCGATGATCTTCTTCTCAGCATCTGTTGAAAGGTTCTCCGAGTGATCGCTGATGATCTTTTGCAGGATCTTCTTGGCCAGCTGCCAGTTACTTTCAAAAGTGACCAGTACTGTTATTTCGTTCCATATATACTTGAATCCGGTACTGTAGTTGGATTGTGCCTTGCTAAAGACAATCCCGTTGGGGACATGGATGATCCGCCCGGTGCTCTGGTCGGCATGGACCCAGTTTCCGATCTCCAGCAGGGTAAACTGGAAGAGGCGGATGTCAATCACATCTCCGGCATGTTCTCCGATCTGTACCCGGTCGCCCAGGTTAAAAGGTTTTCTGGTAAGGATAAAGATCCATCCTGCTATATTGGTGAGCAGATCCTTCAGGGCAATGGCCAGACCCGCAGTGAGCAGCCCCAGGAATGCCCCGAACTGGCCAATGGCCCTGATCCAAACACTGCCGATGAGGATCACTGTCAGGAACCCGATGATGAATGACACCGATCGTTTCCAGGTGTAGCGCGATTTGGGATCCTCGGTTAACCTCCAAACAATTTTAAGAATGGCAAACCTGATGGTTCCAAGCACCACCAGGATCACTAATGAATAGAGGATCTTGGTTTGATTCTCGGGAGCGATCCCAAAAGTGTTTTGTAATGAATTGGTAATCTCGTTCATATGTACCCCTGGTCTGCTCAGGTAAAATAGTGAAATTTCTCCAATCCTGAAAGTGATTTCAGATCCGGGCCAGGGCCATGGTGGCTGCATGCAGTGAGATGGTGATCAGCAGGTAGAGGTTCCTTGCACGTCGGGGCGAAAGGCGGAGGAAACGGTACTGGATGGAACTGGCATGGCACGAAGAGATACAATCCCCGCAGAGGGTGCAGGTAATCCCCGGCTTTCGTGCAGCGATATCTGACGGGTTCAGGGCATCATATTTACATGTGGTGGTACAAACCATGCATTCGGTGCAGCTGTTTTGATCGATGGTCAGTCTGAAAGGATTGACAAAGCGGGTAAGGTTGACGATGGTTCCGATGGGACAGAAGGCGGTACAGTGAACCATGCGACCCTCTTTTCGCGACACCAGCAGGATCAGTCCGAGGCCAATAACACCGAAACCGGTGGCCAGCAGGGTCGCTGTGAACACCGGCACTTTTAACCATCTCAAAACTATGGCTCCGGCAATCACAAGGAGCAGTACGGTCGATTTCAGCGCCCATTTGTTCCGGATGGGCGACCGCCTGGTTTTACCGCTGGAGCTGATGGAATCGATGGCTCCGAAATAGCAGAGGTGACTGCACCAGGCAGGCCCCGAGAGGACCAGGGTGCTTACAAAGAGGATGCTCATCACAGAGAGGTGTCCCCGGTAAATGGGGCCGGCCAGGATCATCATGGGGACCGGTATGTGCAGTTTCCCGGTCATCAGGAATTTTTCATATCCGAAGAGCCCCAGGATCAGCTGGGAAAAGAATACCACAGAGAAGGCCAGCCAGGTGTATCTCCTCCAGGCCTGCACTTTGGATGGATCCTGCATATGATATGCCACAACAACTCCGTACAGAGCAATAAGTGCTATTTCGATCCATCCTCCTCCCGGCAGAAAACGTTCCAGGAGCAGCATGGGATTGTCTACCATGAGCTGGACAGGAATAAGCAGAAACAGAATGAAAAGGAATACGGCAACTGGTAGCCGGTAGCGGTTCAGGAATTTCATATGGTTTTTCACTCAGAATCTTTTGCAGCGCGCAAGGTACAGAAAATACATAGAGCAGAGGTATCGAAAGCAATTTGAGAGAGGGAGCTTCAATTAATCAAACAGCGATTTTACGGGATAATCTGCTTCCCTCTCTGCAGCCTGCCGGTCCCAGTCGGGTATGACCGTTTGAAGGAACTGCTCCTTTTCTGCCTTCAGGGTGGCTGCATCCATACCGATGAATGCCTGCGCCTCTGCCTTGCTGGAGATGTTGGGGTAGGGGACCTCCCCGGTATGACCCAGGGAGTAGAGCAACCGGCTCAGCTTGATCCTGCCCTCCTGGGCGATATTGATCCCAGTACCGATAACCCTGGAGATCTCTACAGGTGAGTGGAACGATCCGCCATGGCTTGATGCCGCATAGTCCCATCTCCACTGCGCATGCCTGATGTCCTGGAGAATGGCGGTCATCTGCCCCTCTGCAGCACCCAGGTCCCAGGCCAGCTTGGCCTCCACATGGCACCTGACCAGCAACTCTTCCAGTTTGTCCCGGTTCTCAATGATGCGGTCCTGCCGCTCATATACATCTTTGATGAGCTGATCGGTCTCTTCGCGATGGCACACCTGGCACGAATTGGCCACATTGTTCAGGGGGCTCTGGATATGGTGATCGGTATATTTTTGTCCCCCTTCGCTCATAAAGGGCATATGGCAATCGGCACACGATACGCCTCGTGATGCATGTACACCTGTCATATAGATTTCATAGTCGGGGTGCTGGGCCTTCAGCATGGGGGCCCTGCTCAACTTATGGGTCCAGTCGGCAAATGCAATATCATCGTAATAATCCTCCATCGCTTCAACTGAAAAGCCATTGTCCCAGGGAAAGGTGAGGTAGGGAACATCCTCCACCACACTCTTACTAAAGTAATACTCCACATGGCACTGTGCACAAACCAGCGAACGCATCTCCTGGTGGGAAGCGTTGGTATTATTTTTCCCGATTCTTTCAAAGGCCTCTTTCAGTGCGGGCCTGGAGATTTGAAGCTCCATGGTTGCAGCATCGTGGCAATCGCCACAGCCGATGCTGTTAACAATTTCAGTTCCCCTGGTTTCCCATGTCCCCCGGTAGAACTCAGCGGCCCCCATCTCATTCATCAGCCGGGGTACATCCGGACTTTTGCAGCTCCAGCAGGTATTGGGCATGGGACTTTTACCGCCCTCCATCGGGGCCCCTGTCCTCAGGGTGTTCCTGATATCCTCCACTGCATAGGAGTGGCCCCTTCCCTGGTAATAATCCTTGGAGAATCCATAACCGGCCCAGAGGACCACCAAGCGTGGATCCACCTCCAGCATATCGATCATGGCCGAGCCGTTGTATTTGCTCCGGAACAGGGTGTCCGAAGTTTTTTTATAACTCTGGAATTCCATAGGAAAGTTCTTTCCCCAGATGTCGTTTCTGGGTTCAAATTGGTCATATTGTACCTGAGGTGTGAAAGCATATGCTGCTTCTGAACGTCTCTCCATAATGGAGGAGGCCAGAAGCCCAATTATAAATACCACAACCAGGGTGGCAAGGAACAATAGCCAGCCCAGCCAGGGCTTTTGCTTGATCTGATTGCTGAAGGAATTCATGGTTTCTCTTTTGTTATTTTTTCTCTGTTTCGTTTGAGCCAGGAAGGAACCGTACTCTCCGGAACCGGCACCCTGGCGTAAGGAACACTGGATAGGCTGTTTACCCTGCCATGGGGTGTCTCACGGTGACACTCCCAGCACCGCCTTTCGGTTCTTTCATGCTGATAAACAACAGTATAATTCATCACCTTTTCGTCGGTGAGCAGATCCCAATGGCAGCGAATGCAGTTCTCCTGTACCACCCTTTTGCCCTCCTCTTTTATAAAAATGACCTGTGGCTCCCTCCTGAGTGTAAAGATGGTGGCATGCCTCATTCCATCTTTCGCTTTGAAGTAATATTTGTTCACCACATTGTTATGGGGGACATGACAGTCATTGCAGTTGGTCTTCTCCCGGTGCGCACTGTGGCTCCAGGTGGCGTACTGCGGGGCCATGATGTGGCAGTTCATGCAGGTCGAAGGGTCGTCGGAGAGGTAGGAGGCGACACGGGAGATATGCGCAACATAGAGGAACATCCCGGCCAGGATCCCGGAGACCAGAATCACCGGGATCTTCCATTTAGCCGGAGGGGCCAGTTTTTTAAACAGCCCGCTCATCCCGCTCCTTGGTTTTCATAACAAGCAGTTCCAAAACCTTCGTTCCGCTATTATGCCAGAACCGCTTCTTACCTGCTTTAACTGCAATGGACTGTTCTTCTCTCAACTCATATTGAGTACCCTCCACATCCAGGGAGCCACCTCCCCGGAGCACAAAAAAGACGATTCGCCACTCATTGATGTGATTTTCCATGGATTCTCCCGGAGCCAGGTGGAGACGGATCACCTCATGGTTCTCGAACCTGAAGAGCATCCAGGCATCCTGGACTATCGATAGTTTCGTGGCATTTTCAGTGCTGGTGGGGTTGTGATACATCTATTCAATATTGGTTAAACCCATTCTTCACTCAGGATATCTCCTTCCACACCTACAATGATCCTTTTGACCGGTACTTTTCGCTCTGCCTGTCCCGCGGCCATCTTGACCATCTGCATCAAGCCGCCGCAACATGGCACCTGCATCATCATCACCGTTAAGGTATTGATTTTTGCTTCATCGATCAACCCCCTGATCTTTTCCACATAACTCTCCAGTCCGGAATCGAGCTTGGGACAGGCGATGGCCAGGTTTTTTCCTTTAAGCCATTTTGAATGGAAATTTCCCACAGAGAAGGCTACACAGTCGGCAGCCAGTACCAGGTCCGATTGCCTGAAGTAGGATGCTCCGGGATTGATCAGGTGCATCTGGACCGGCCACTGTCTCAACTCTGATGGTTGTTCAGCCACTGCTCCTGCTGCCATGGTAAAGGCGCCTGCGGCGGGAATGGCACTGCCTGACACCGACTGGGGAGTAAAACTGCGTGCTTCGGAACCCGCGCAACCGCAGGCCAGTTGCTCCTCTTCCACCTTTGCATGGTGTACCCTGTGCATGACATCAGCCACACTGAAATCCAGTTCCGCCTTATGATCATTCAGATACTGGACACCCTCCTTCAGAAACTCCAATTCGTTGTGTTCCTTCAGGTGCTGCAGGTGGGCCACCACGGTGTTTTCACCCTTCGTCACCATAATCTCCATTACCTTTGTCTCATTGTAGGGCTCAGCCTCCCTCTTTTCAATGGTGATGGCACCCTGCGGGCAATGGCCCAGGCAGGCACCCAGGCCGTCACACATCAGGTCGCTGATCAGCCGGGC
>JAGLTY010000165.1 GCA_023135025.1 Bacteroidales bacterium
CCTCAATCACTTTCTCGTATGGAGCTAATTCAATTGACCACAACCGCAAAGAATCGCTTGGTATTGTTGCTAAGGATCTGTGCGAATCAGTTTTTGTATCGCCGTGACCGGGAAAATGCTTGGCTGCCACCAAAACACCATTGTCCTGCATCCCCTCCATCAGTGCCACCACCTTGGCAGTGACATTTTGCCGTCCCTCGCCAAACGACCTTGTGCCAATCACAGGATTGGACGGGTTGTTATTGATATCGGCCACAGGTGCCAGGTTCATATGGACCCCCAGCCGTTTGAACTGAATGGCCATATCACCACCCAACCTGTAAATCAAACTGTTATCGGAAATTCCACCCAGGATCATTGTGGCCGGGTATGTGATGGTCTCCTTCAGCCTCATTCCCAAACCATTCTCACCATCGATGGCCACCAGGAGCGGAATTTCCGCTGCCGCCTGGTAGAGATTGGTGAGCCGTGCCTGCTCCAGGGGCTCCCCCTGGAAGAAGAGGATCCCTCCCACCTTTTGCCGCTTCACCTGTTTCAATACTGCTTTTTCATGGGCAGGACCCATGTTGGAATAACCATATACCATGATCATCTGGGCGATCCGCTCCTCCATCGACATGGTCGCCATTACCGAATCGGCCCAGGCCTGTCCCACTTCAAGAAAGGGAGGATCAGTGCGAACAGGCGGGTCCAGAACCGGTTGAAGTCCCTGTGCCTCCGGTCTCACTACAGAGTAAGCCAGAATCAGGATTGTAATGATAATTGTTCGCAACAGGTTGTTTTTCATCTATACAACAAAGTAAGAAAAAAAGCCTATTTTCAATCTGTATTTTTACCAACCCACAGAAACAGAGGAGCAATGGAGTGCAAAAAAGAACAGAACCTTGTCAATTGCAACTGCAGCTATCCATGCAGCAAGAAGGGAATCTGCTGTGACTGCATCGGATCACACAGAAGAATCGGCGAGATGCCAGGCTGCTATTTCCCCAATGATATAGAAGCAGGCTATGACCGTTCGGTCGACAACTTCATCCGGATCTACAAAGAGCGGGGCATCTGCTGGAACTAGCCGCCAGGCTAGACCCTTTTTCTGGAACTAGCCGCCTATAGGTCCAGTTTTTCAGCCATGGTAACAGGTACAGCCTCCCTGTGCACCATGAAAAAGATGGTCTTAGCGCGCATATAGGCCTCCGAAACGTATTGGTATCCTTTATAAATGTGATTACCCGTTCCCCATGAATTCTTCACCAGGTAGAACTTATTGCCTGCCTGGTCCTTTGCAATCCCCGTAATGTGCATCAGGTGGTCGTCAGTGGTCTGGTAGTTATCAAACATCTCCTGCCGGCTCTCCTGGGTAATGGTGCGCTCCTTTTTAGGAGTGGAGAAATCGTAAAACAGCGCCTGCTGCTCGCTCTCCGACAATTCGTCCCACCTGGCCCGCTCCAGTCCGCTCAGGTCCTCAATCTCGGTGGAGGGCATAAGGGCCACTCCCTTTTTCCAATCATAGCTCTTCTCCCCCACATCGGCATCCCAGCAAACGCTATAACCGGTCTTCAGGGCATGATCGAGCAGCTCCATCATCTCATCCAGCGGCACATTGTCAATGCTGCTCCAGAGCCAGTTATCGGGAATCTCGAGAATAAACGGCGCATAAAACGGTTGGTGGGTAAACGAACCGATAGAGACATAGTCTTCCGGATTGAGGCCCAGTCCGTCAGCAAAAGAGGTTGGAGTATAGGTGCTTCCATCATAGTCAAACTTATCGGGCACCACGCCCATGTATGCATCCAGGATACCATTATAGCCCTCTTTCCACACTTTCGTCAGGGTTCGGTTACGGTTTTTGATCACCTGGTCCACATATCCTTTCAACACAGCATCCATCTCTCCATGAACCGGCAGGGAGTCCCCCTGGGCCAACCCGTCGTACGCTTCATTGGGAACCATCCCGAACTCCTTCCATATATGCAACACATCCATTGCCAATCCCCCGCTCCCAAAATTGGTCTTTCCGTGCATCCGCACATACTTATCCGCCTTCATCTCATAGGCTTTCCTTACAAAATACATCTCTGAAAGATCATACTCACCTTCGCCAATGCGCAGAAGTTCAGCTTCAATAAAACTAGTGGCTGCAAAACTCCAGCAGGTACCCGACCTGTGCTGGTCCTTTACAGGAGTTGCAGGAACAGTAGTTTCCATAGTAAATTTGTAACCTTCCGGTTCCTCTCCCTTTTTCTTTTTCTGTCCGTTCAGACTGGTGACTGAAATGGCTACACCGATCAAAATCAGTGTGATGTGACATATAACTTTTTTCATGTTTCTAGGTATAGATTTTAAGACCTTGAAAATAGCAATTATTCCTGAAGAAAAGGAGAACTGGGGTCTTAATCAGAGAGAGACCCGGTTCAGGAATTCATGCACATGCTCGGCATAGGTCCGGGAGACCGGGATGCGGATCTCTTCTGGCGTATCGAGGTAGATGTAGAGGTTGGTGCTGATCAGCTTCACAAGCTTGATATTTTCGAAATTGACCATGTAGGAGCGGTGGCAACGGTGAATCAGTGTACCCTCCAGCTCTTTCTCGAGCCGCTTCATGGTATTGCGAAGCATAATCTTCTTCACCTTCCCCTTCTCCAGGGTAAGTACCGTCACATAGTTGTCGGTCGACTCCACATAGAGTATATCGGCCGACTTGATGGAAAAACGAAGTTTCTCGGTCTCGTCCCTGAAGGTGATCATCTTCTTCTCCCGGAACTCCTGCGAAGTATTTTCCGTAAGGCTCTCCAGCTTTGTGCGTTTGTCTTTCATGGAGAGGTAGAGCCAGGAGATGGAGTAGGGAATGGCCAGTACCATCAATGTAATAAAGAGCAGACTGGTAAAACGGTCCACCAGATCCATGCCCGATTCCAACAGCACCAGGTCCACCACCAGGTAGATAGTTGCCATCAGAACAATTTCTGCCAGATGCCAGAGGCCGAAAATAAGATAGGTCATACGGATTCTACCCATGAGCAGGAAAAAAATCAGCTTACTGATCACGATCCCCAGCATCCCGATCAGAATCATGGCGCTTGAATTAAAAAAGAACTCCAGCCTGCTCATCTCAGTCCACGATGAGGCATTAAAGGGTGCATAAATATTGATAAATACCAGCGCAAAGATGGAGACAAACATGACCTGGGTAATGAGGGTCGATTTATCCTTCAGATAATCGGGAATCTCTTCAAATATTATCTTAATACGTCTCATCAATGGCTACAATTTTTAGTTCGGTCCGCCGGTTCCGGGCTCTGCCCTCCTCATTCTCATTGTCTGCCACCGGATTGATCTCCCCGTAACCGGCCGCTTTCATTCTCCTCTTATCAATCCCTTTGTTTATCAGGTAGTCCACAACACTCCGGGCCCTTTGCTCCGACAACTCCTGGTTATGTCCCGGTGTCCCTGTATTGTCGGTATGGCCACTGATCTCCACCCCGATGGCCGGGTTCAGCAACAGAAAATCGTACACCCGGTTCAACTCGGACCTGGATGCCCGCTCCAGTTCGAACGATCCCGTTGCATAAAAGATATTGTGCAGCACCACCACACTACCCACCCTCACCGGCTCCAGTGGAACATCCCGGTGCAGGGGTTTGGCCTGACTGTACAGCCCTGTGAAGGTGAAATGATCTGAATAGAAGAGGTATCCGTCTGCTGAAACATTCAGTGCATAATCCCGGTCGGTTGGAAGAGAGATCAGGTAGTCGCCTTCACCCGGATAGGATTCCAGCTCCATGACCGCCTCTTCGGTCTCCAGATCGATCAACTGCAACACCGCCTTCAACCCTCTCATATTGCGGGAATCATATACCCTCCCTGTCATATAGGAGACAGCCACCGGCCGCACCTCATCCGGCATCTCGAAGGCGTATATATCGGTATCGGTCCCCTCTCCCCTGTTGGATGCAAAATAGGCACGGTTGCCCCTGGCATTCAAAGTCAGGCCAATATCATCGTCATATGTATTGATGGGATAACCAAGATTTTCAGGTGTAGTCCAGCCCGAGGACCGGTTAAATCTTGTCAAAAACAGGTCCCCCTGGCCCATGCCCGGCCAGCCTGTAGATGAAAAATAGAGGCTCTGCTGATCGGGATGTATGAAAGGCGACTGTTCCAGCCCCGTTGTATTGACCGAATCGCCCAGGTTCACAGGATCGCTCCAGCTATCTCCAATTTTTTCTGACATCCATATGTCGTAGGATCCGGATCCGCCCGGCCGGTTGGAGGTAAAATAGAGGATTCGTCCATCGGCCGATATGGCCGGATGCTTCTCACTGTACCGGCTGTTCACCGGGCTGCCCGCATTTCTGGGGCTGCTCCACCTTCCATCTTTCAGGGTCGTATAGTAGAGGTCGCACATTCCCTGTCCGCTGCGTCGATTACAGGCGGTAAACCAGAGCGTCCTCCCATCCGCAGTCATGGAATGTGCACCCTCATTATCGGGCGTATTCAACGGTGCACCTGCGTTTTCACGTGGTTCCCACGATCCCTCCACCCGGGTGGAGAAGAAAAAGTCCTCATGCAGATATTGCGGATCCCCACCTGTATGCGTCTCACCCGGAAGCATCACTGTAAACATCAGCATCTTTTCATCCACCGAAAGGGCGGGCCAGTATTCACTGTACTCTGAGTTCACTGCATCGCCCAGATTCTCAGGCTGAAAGGGAACAGGATTCCTGATGGCCTCCATGGCAAAGATGCATTTCTCCCTGATGGACTCACCTGCGTTTCTGTTCTTCACCTCATGGGGAGGGAAAGCGAGATAGCTATCAACCAGCAACTGCGCCCCCTCATAATCGCCTGTCATCAGTTTCAGTCCGGCCAGCAACCTGTAACCTTCAGGATTTCCCTGGGGATCGATCTCCAATGTAAAGGCGTAATGAACGATGGCCTCTTCCAGTCGTCCCTGATCATAACAGAGCTGAGCCAGCATCTGGTAGGCTTCAATAAACTGGTCGTCCGCTTCTATGGCCTTCAGCAACGCCTCCTCTACACACACATCATTCCTTAATTCATAACAACTCCTGGCCTCCTCAAATCGCTTGATGGCTTTTTTAGAACCGGAGCTATAGTACTGTCCGAATAGCCCCGGTGAAAGGGCAACTATAATGATCAGCCATATGCTTCTTCTGAAACCCATTTACGGAATATGCATGTATTTGTGCGACTGCAGAGAGATCATCCAGCGGGGATTCTGCTTGGAGAAGTCAATGATCAGGGGAAGTATCTGCTCCCGCTGGCTCCATTCGGGCTGCAGGTAGAGCTTACAATCATCACCCACCTTCGAACCGTTTTCAAGCGCCCAGGCAATATCATC
>JAGLTY010000166.1 GCA_023135025.1 Bacteroidales bacterium
GCAACGCAATAGCAATAAAAAACTGCACCACCACCGATACCCGGGCTACCCCGTTCCGCCTCACTGAAAGCATTTCCCTTCTAAGAAAACGGAGGGGCTGACTCCGTCTCAGCAGGTAGATCCCAATATAGGCACTGGTGCTAAGCACAATAAACAGCAGAATGCCTAATAGGAAAATAAAATTGAACCCATCGTTGTAAAGTGTGAATTTGAGCTCTTCATTGGCCAGCTTGTTAAAGAGGGGCAGTATCTGCTCTGCCAGGATGATCCCCAGCAACATAGAGATCAGTGTGAGCACAAATGATTCAATCACAAACTGGGTCAGAATCTGCCAGCGGCGCGCACCCACCACATTCATTATACCAAAATCGCCGATACGGTTCAGGGCCGTACCAATAGCGATCATCACATAGTTAAAACAGGCAATAAAGAGGATCAGGAGTGCAATGCTGGAGAGAATGTAGATGGCATTCATGTTCCCCGTAAGCTCATAGTCACCTCTGAACTCATCCGATTGAAGGTAGAGATCCCGGTAGGGCATAAAACGGTAGGTGAAGTGGTGGTCGTTTGCAGAGATAAAACCCATATCCACCAGCTGCTGTAACCGCTCTCCCAGGAACTCATCCACAAGGGTCTGCGCGGTTTGCTCCAGTCGCTCCACATTGTTATTCTCGTCAAGCATCACATAGAGGTAGGTGTCGCCGATGAAATCGTTGCTCCGGGGATAGGCCCTGGCGTTGACATAGGGGATCAACACACTCCACTGGAATGAAGTGTTCTCCGGGGGATCTTCGATAACAGCCGTAACCGTGTACTTATTGAAAGGGGGTCGCTCGGGAAACCCAAGCGTCTCACCGATCACATCATTGAAACTGACCAGGCTATCGCCAAATATCTTCCTGGCCACTCCGGCTGTGAGTACAACACTCTTGGGATGTGAAAGGGGATTCTCCCTGTCCCCTGCCATAAATTCATAAGAGAAGAGATCAAAGAATGTGGAATCCACAAATCCCACATGTTCATGGAATAGCTCCTCTTCCAGACCCAAAAAAACCGGTGTTGATTTCAGTCGACAGGTAAGTTCAACACCCGGAACCTTCTCCTTTATTGCATCGGCCATTCCTGCGGGTTGAAAGGGGGAGTAGATCCGCTCCCTCTCCACCGGATCGACACTGGAGTACATCCTGTATATCCGGTCACTGTTTTTATGGAAATCATTGAAACTGAGTTCGCCGGAACTATATAGATAGATAATGATAACGCAGGCAATGCTGAAAGAGAGTCCGAACAGGTTGATCAGGGTATGTCCACGCTGTTTCAGCAGGTTCCGGAAGGCATATTTAAAATAGCTGAAGATCATATGTCAAAAGATTCCAAGGTTTTCTGGTTTAGTACCAAATGAATGCCAGAATATCCCGGAAAGTTATATTGGTCTGATTATCTGTTTATTAATAAAATATTATCTCTCCTTCATATAAAATAACTGTTCAGTTTCTGAACAGCAAGTGTCAGTATTTCGAACGAATAGCCTTAAATTACAAGTAAATTTCCGGGAATGATCCCTGCCCGCATACTTATTATAGACGACAATATCCAGATCCTGGAATCGCTCCGGATCCTGCTGAAAGATGAGTTTGAAACCATCGACATCATCCCCAAACCATCCCGGATCCCGGAGATGCTCTGGCGAAACAGTTATGATATCGTGATGCTGGATATGAATTTTGCCATGGGCGAAACCTCCGGAAATGAAGGTATCTTCTGGCTGAATGAGATCAAAAAGACCGATCCCCTGCTGCCCATCATCCTGATCACTGCCTATGGAGATATTGAGCTGGCGGTAAAAGCGATCAGGGAGGGTGCCTCCGATTTTATTGCCAAACCCTGGGATCCGGAGAAGCTGATCATCACCTTGAAAAATGCCTGGCGCCTGCGACGATCCGGACAAGAGGTGAAAAAACTGAAGAACCGCCAACAACAGCTTTCAGAGGACCTGGAGCGGGAATACCGGATGTTCCATGGATCTTCGGAGGTGATGAAAAACCTGATGCATACCGTAACCAGGGTGGCTGCAACCGATGCGAACGTTTTGATCCTTGGGGAAAACGGCACAGGCAAAGAGGTAATTGCCCGGGAAATTCACAGACATTCAAACCGTTCTGACCAGATATTTGTGGGGGTAGATGTGGCCTCTCTGAGTGAGTCTCTATTTGAAAGCGAAATGTTTGGACATGTGAAAGGGGCCTTTACAGATGCCCGGGACGATCGTGTGGGCCGGTTTGAGAACGCACACGAAGGCACCCTCTTTCTGGATGAAATCGGGAATATTCCACTCCCGATCCAGGCCAAACTGCTCCAGGTCATTCAGAATCGCGAACTGATCCGGGTAGGCGACCATACTCCCATCCAAATCGATATCCGGCTGATCACCGCCACCAACCGGCCATTGAAAAAGATGGTTTCGGAAGGCACTTTTCGCGAAGATCTCTTCTATCGCCTGAATACTGTGGCCATTGAGGTTCCCCCGCTCAGGGAGCGGGATGAGGACATCGTTATGCTGGGAGAAATATTCCTGGAGCAGTATGGCCGCAAATACAACAAGCCCAAGCTGAAACTGAATAGCAGTGCCCTCCAAAAACTGCGGGAATATGGTTGGCCGGGAAATGTAAGGGAGCTGAAACATACCATGGAACGTGCCGTCATTATGGGTGAAAAATCCCTTCTGGGCCCTGATGATCTGGGTCTTTTTGATCGTCATGAACCAGCCAGGGATCATTCTTTCAGGCTGGATGATGTGGAGCGGCAAACCATTATCAGGGCTGTAGACAAATGCAGGGGGAACCATTCAAAGGCAGCACAGATGCTTGATATCTCCCGAACCACCCTCTATGCCAAACTGAAGAAATATGGGATCTAACCGCTATTATATATCTGTTATCCTCAACTGCCTGCTGATCTTTGTCTCCGCATTTCTCTTTTTTTATTTCCTGCAGGTGAGGCAGCAACCCTCCACCGCTGCAGGGATCGCCATTCTTGCCCTGCTGCTCACCATCCGGCTGATTCATTATGTAAGCCGGACCAACCGGGTCCTTGGCAATTTTCTATCCTATATGCATGAGAAAGATCCCTCCCTCCACTATTCGGTCCGTTATGTGAAGAGGCATTTCAAAGGGCTCAACGAAAGCATGGAGAGCCTGATCGGTGAATTGAAGGAGAGCCGGATCGATCTGGAGGTCCAGACCCATTACCTCAAAGCCATTCTTGACAATGTCTCCACCGGTATTCTCAGTTTTAATGAAGCCGGCGAGGTCCGGACCATGAACAACGCAGCCAGTGAATGCCTTGGAACCGGACCGATCAATCACCTGGATCACCTGGATCTGAGACATCCGGGACTTGGTACCACCATCCTGGGTATGCGGCCGGGCGACCAGGTCACCTAGACCATAAAAAGAGGAGGTAGTGATACCCGTTTAAGTATTCACAGTTCTCGGATCAAACTCAAACAAGAGACCGTTCACATAGTTGCTTTGAACGACATTACCCACCAGATGGAGGAGCAGGAGATCCTATCCTGGAAGAAGCTGATCAGAGTGATCAATCACGAGATTATGAACTCCATGACCCCCATTATTACCCTCTCCATGGCCATCAGGAAAAAACTGGCCAAAGGGAACCAGGCAAAACCGGTGGAACAACTTCCCAGTGAGGCCCTTGATGACGCCATTCATAGTGCTTCCATCATTGAAGAGCGATCCAAAGGGTTGGTGCAATTTATTGAAAGATACAAGAAGCTTACAGGTCTTCCCCCCATGAAAATGGAGCGATTTCCCGCTGGTGACCTTTTTGCAAAGATGGAACAGCTCTTCAAAGAGGAGTTAAATGCAAAGGATATTAGATTTAACTGGCCCTCACAATGCAATGCTGAACTGGAGGCCGACCAGCAGATGCTGGAACAGGTACTGATCAATCTGGTAAAAAATTCAGTGGAGGCACTCAGGAATCAAGAGGATCCTGCAATCGAACTCTCCTGTTACAGGGATGCTGACAACCACATTTGTCTTGCTGTTCATGATAACGGGGAGGGAATTCCGGAGGATAAACTGGAACAGGTATTTGTCCCTTTCTTTACCACCAGGGAGGAGGGTTCCGGAATAGGGCTCAGCCTGTGCAGACAGATCATCAGATCACATCATGGCAGAACAGAAATCGAATCGACTCCGGAAGAGGGGACCCGGGTTGTTATCACATTATAAAAATCATCCGGGAATCCAACGACTATCTGTAGCAATACGGGAACGCGTGGCCATATCGAACAGATTCATGTTATCTAACCTGAAGAAACTATCAGAAATATTTAGATCGGATCATTATTCGCCGGAAATGGATCCTCAACTGCAAGAAATTTTTTCATCCCCTAGCCTATCAGGCTGGAGGTCCGCTGAATGGAGAAGGGTTCTTTCATTTTTCCCTCAGGTACACCCTCGCCTCCTTGCTGAAAATGTAGTCCGTACCTATCAGTGTTGCGGGTGATTTCACAATGGTGCTTCCATCATGCTGTGCAGCGGTACCGGTGACCAGTACCCCGACTTTTCCTTCCAGATCGATCCATCCATTCTCATTGGGTAGTTTGATCTCACCGGCTGCCAGCCACTGAATGAATATGTTCTGCTCCCACTGGCTATATGGCTCTCTTTTTCCAAGAAGGTTCATTGCAAATCGCATACTGGCAAATTCCCAGAGTCCGTTTTCCAGTTCAACAGATTTTTTCATAATTGATTTTAGCGTGGAACTCTCTATCCATACTACCGTCACCGGCGACACCGCCACAACAGAAGCGCTTCTGGGATAGCCGGTCAGCACCGCCATTTCGCCAATCAAACTTCCCGCTCCGACTACATCCATGGTGATCCCCCGGATCTCTATTTTAACCTTACCGTCAACAATCACAAACAGACCATTATCGGGGTCCTCTTCTTTCAACAACGTTGCCCCCTCCGGGAACTGGCGGTTCTCAAACCCATCCATTACCTGTTGGAACACCTGCTCCTCCAGGTTCGATAACCAGGGCAAATTCCTGAGCATCTCTACAGGTTTCTCTATTTCTCCATTGGAATGGGCATCCACCTGCTTTTTCATTCGCTTATTAAAACCAAATACCGCTTGAAAGGCATCAACGATTTTCATGGCCATTCTGCCCATGGCATTGGTACATTTCTTCATTCCGATTCAGATTTAACAGATCATATAACTTTGGAGGCATGCAAAGTATCTAATCTTCCTCTTTAAACGAAATATTTCCACGAAAAAGCCTCGCTGCCTAAAACTGGACAAAAGGATATAAATTCCGTAAA
>JAGLTY010000167.1 GCA_023135025.1 Bacteroidales bacterium
TTTATCACAAGTACATCGGTCATGATAACAACCGCGATTTTGTGATCCTGAGCCAGGAGGATACCAAAGCCATTGCCAGGATATATAACCAGACATGGTTTCCACAGGTGATGGTCGAAAAACACCAGATGGGATCCACGGGACCCCGTTACTTTGTGCCCCCAAACCATGATCCCATCGCCGAGAATGTTCCGGCCGGGATATTCCACTGGGGCGGTGTGTTCGGACAGCATATGGCAACCGATATGACCGCTGACGGATTGGCCGGGGTATCGCAGCACTACATTTTTGACGACTACTGGCCAGGTTCTACGGAGACCTGTATATGGAAAAATGTGATCGGTTTCCTCACCGAGGCGGCCAGTGTGCAGACCGCCACCCCCATCTATATTGAACCCACTGAATTACGCGTTGGAGGGAAGGGGCTTTCCGAATACAAAAAGAGCATCAATATGCTGCTGCCCTGGGAAGGGGGCTGGTGGCGCCTGGGTGATATCGTTCAGTACGAGTTATCATCCACCACCTCCATTATCAAAACTGCTTCGCTCTACAGGGAGGATATCCTCGATTTCAGAAACAGGATGTGCCGGGAGCAGGTGGAGATGGGGAAGAGTAAGGCACCCTATTACTACATTATGCCACAGAAGCAGCACGATGTGGGAGAACTGGTCAACCTGGTGAACCTGATGAAGGAGCATGGTGTGGATGTCTATACCCTGGACGACCAGGTGATTCTGGATGGAAAAGTTTATAAGACAGGAGATGTGGTGATCCCCATGGCCCAGCCATTCAGACCCTTTATCAAGGAGGTGATGGAGAGCCAGGTGTTTCCCGAGCGGCACTATACTCCCGGTGGGGAGCTGATTAAACCATACGATATCACCAGCTGGTCGCTACCCCTCCATCGCTATGTCACCTCAAATGAAATTGATGTGCGAAGCAAGGAGCTGGAGGAAAATCTTAGCCTGGTTGAGGGTGACTATGATCTGAAAGGGGAGAAGCAGAAATCCACTGCCATGGTACTTCCGGTTACCTCCAATGAGTCGTACCGAGCTGTTTTCAAGGCTCTGGAGTTGGGGATGAAGGTAGAGAGACTCCTGGCCGAAACCAAACTGGCCGGGAACACTTTTGGAGCTGGAAGCTTTATTATATACCGGGGATCGAAAAAGGGCGAATGGGACGAACTGATTGAATCGCTTCCGTTCCAGCCTGGTGAATTGCTCGACAAACGGGCCTTTCCCACCACGCCGGTGGAGCTCCCGAAAATTGCACTGGTGGAGACCTGGTTTCATGATATGGATGCAGGGTGGACCCGCTTCCTGTTCGACAGTTACCATATTCCCTACAGTGTGTTGCACCCCGGACAGTTTTCGGAGACCGAACTGGCAGAAACATTTGATGTGATTATCTTCCCCGATAATGATAAGGAGATCCTGATGACCGGGAAACGGAAATCGGGGGGATCCTACTACATGGGGAGCTACCATCCCGATTATGTAAAAGGAATCGGCAAGGAGGGCTTTGAAAAGCTAATGACCTTCAGCAATGAAGGGGGTATTGTGATCGCATGGGGAAGGTCGGTTCGTTTGTTTGAAGGGATGCTGAAGATCAAACAGAAAGATTCCGAGGAGGAGTTCAATCTGCCGTTCCGCGATATCTCACCCGACCTCTCCAAAGGAGGGTTGTATATTCCAGGCAGCCTTGTTAAGGTCAACCTGATTGCAGATCATCCGCTTACTATGGGAATGCCCGGAAGTATAGGGGTCTTCTCAAGGGGGCGGCCGGTATTCACCACCTCTGTGCCGAAATTTGATATGGATCGCCGTGTGATCGGGACCTATCCGGAAAAAGATCTGTTGCTATCGGGATATGCAGCCGGTGAAGAGAAGATGGGTAACAAGGCGGCCATGATCTGGATGGAAAAGGGGAAGGGGCAGTATGTGATGTTTGGATTCGGGCCACAGTTCAGGACCTCCACCCAGGCATCCTATAAGCTATTGTTTAATGCTATTTTGCTTGAGGGGACCGATTGATCTCCCTGGCCTCTTCGCGACTTGAGGTGATATCCCAGGAGCAATCGGTATCATATGCCGTATCCTCCTTCTCGGCACGGAACAGCTCTTCCAGCTCCAGCTCGAATTTTTTGGTCTCAGAGAGGTATTTTTTCTCGTCCTCCCTGTGATGCTGGTGCAGTTCGTATAGCACCTTGTGATTGTGCCGGCGGAAGGTCTGCGCCAGCCGGTGGGCACGGTACCGGTTATATCCCAGATGGGTAAGGGCCTGGATGCCCAGGTTGAGAGAGGACTCAAAGGTGTCACTTTTGAAACCATCCACCTTGCGGTCCAGCAGCTCATAGGTGTGCTCCTGGTTGAGTGAGCGGACCAGGATTTTCAGGTGGGGGTAGTTTCTCTTGGCCAGGTCGATGATCTTTAGTGATTTCTGGACATCATCCACCGCCACGATCAGCACTTTTGCCTTGCCGGCCCCCGCCGACTCAAGCAGGTCGGCACGTGTGGCATCGCCATAGTATACCTTGAAACCAAATTTCCTTAGCACCTGGATGTTATTGGGATTGTCGTCCAGGATGGTGGCGCGCATTCCATTGGCAATCAGGAACCTACCTATCACCACGCCAAACCTTCCAAATCCTGCAATAATCAGGGGGGTCTCCTCTTCCTCGATCTGGTCGTGCTCCCGGATGTTCTCTGTTTTAAATACCAGCGGCATGAAAATTTTGTCATTCAACAGCAGCAGCAGCGGTGTGACCGCCATGGAGAGTGCCACTACCAAGAAAAGGATGGCAGATATGTCATGAGCAACCACCCCGTTTTCAACGCTGAAGGAGACCAGGACAAAGGCAAACTCTCCCCCCTGTGCAAGGGATAGGGCAAAGAGGGTATTCTGTCCCCCCCTGAGCTTAAAGAACCGGCCCAGGATAAACAGGATCAGGAACTTGATACCTATCAGGGCAGCCAGCAGAGAGATAATCAGCCCCGGGGTGGATCCAAGCAGGCTGAAGTCGATACTGGCACCCACGGAGATAAAGAAGAGGCCAAGTAGCAACCCCTTAAATGGTTCAATGTCGGCCTCCAGTTCATGGCGGTACTCATTGTTTGCCAGTACCACACCGGAGAGGAAGGCTCCCAGTGCAGGAGAGAGTCCGACCAGCTCCATCAGCCCGGCAGTGGAGATTACCAACAGCAGAGCTGTTGCAGTAAATATCTCCCTCAACCCGGTACGGGCAACGATCCTGAAAAAGTATTTGACCAGGTAGAGTCCCCCCACCACGATAGTAGTAATCACGGTCAGCATCAGTGCCACCTGTACCCAACCTGTGATGGCTACCCCTGCGATGTACCTTACATCGGGAGGGTTGCCACTGCTGTCCGTTGCCCCGGCAACTGCCAGCAGTGGGATCAGGGCCAGGATTGGCACAACAGCAATATCCTGCAGCAGCAACACTGAGAAGGAGGCCCTCCCGGATGCCTGCTTCATCAACCCTTTTTCGTTAAGGGTCTGCAATACGATGGCTGTGGAGGAGAGACCCAGTGTGAGACCGATGGCGATGGCAGCCCCTGTGGATTGTCCCAGGGCAAGGGTCACCCCGCCTATGACCAGCGCAGTGATCAGCAACTGCAATCCGCCCAGTCCAAAAATGGACCTGCGCATTCCCCACAGGAGATCGGGTTTCAGCTCCAGACCGATAAGGAAAAGCATCATCACCACTCCGAATTCGGCAAAATGCATCACATCTTCCCCCTCGCTTCCAATATACCCAAGTACAAAGGGGCCAATGATCATACCGGCCAGAAGGTATCCCAGTACCGACCCGAAACCGAGCCGTTTGGCCACCGGGACGGAGATGACTGCTGCCAGAAGGTAGACCAGTGCATTCTGGAAAAAATCCTGTTCATGCATGGGCTAAGAAATTATCAAACTTGTTCGAAAAACCACTTCGCTTCAGGGAGTGGATATAAGGACAAATCTACTGATTTTCGATATACTTTTTAACAACATCAAGCGGTGCTCCTCCGCAGGATGCGATAAAATAGCTTGGAGACCATAATCCTCCTTTCCAGTAGTATTTCTCCAGTTCGGGGAACTCCTGTCTGAGAAACCTGGAAGAGACCCCCTTTAGACTATTGACCAGCCTTGATGGTGTGGTATGGGGTAATGGTTCAACAAGGAGGTGTACATGATCCTTTTCCCCGTTAGTTTCAACAAGCTTGCAGCCAAAATCACCACACACCCTTTCAAAGTGGTAATGGAGGCGTTCATACATCTTTTCAGTAAAGACCTTTTTCCTGTATTTGGTTACAAAGACCAAATGCAGGTGAAGTGAATAAACCACGTGTCTTTTAGTGCGTAACTCTTGCATATCATCTATATATTTCGTATATTAAGGTATAATGCCAAAGATACGAAAAGCATACAAATTCAGATTAAAGACCAATAGGGATATTGAGAGCAAACTTGCACGGATTTGTGGTTCGGCCCGCTTTCTCTGGAACAGATCCCTTGCCATGAACCTGGAGCGGTTGGAGAAGAGGCAACCGATACTCTGGTACAATGAACTGGCTTACTGGCTCACTGTGTGGAAACGATCCGAAGAGTATGGTTTTTTAAAGGAGTGTCCTTCACAGGTATTACAGCAAAAACTGAAGGATCTGGAAAAGGCTTTCAGGGATTGCTTTGATAAAGGTCAGCCCTTGAAGCGAGCCCCGGTGTTTAAGAAGAGAGGATTGAATGATGGTATTCGTTTCCCCCAGGGTTTTAAGATTGATAACCGCAGGATCTTCCTGCCAAAGATCGGTTGGGTGGGCTTTCATAAGAGCTGTCATATTACTGGAACAATAAAGAATATTACAATTACAAACCGTGGCGGAGACTGGTATGCATCCATTCAGGTGGAGCAGATGGTTGAGATAGGGCAACATCTTTCTGATTCTGAAATTGGCATAGATGCAGGGATAAAATGCTTTACTGCCCTCTCAAATGGTGCCATGGTTCAGGGAGTACATAGTTTCCGCAGGCATGAAGAGCGGCTGGCCAGGGAACAGCGCAAGCTGGCAAAAAAAAAGAGAGGATCGAACAACTGGAAGAAACAGAAAATCAGAATATCAAGGCTTCATCATACGATCGCCAATGTGCGACAAGACTTTCTTCACAAGCTGAGTACCGAAATAAGCAAAAGCCACGCTAAGGTATATGTAGAGGGATTAAAGATCAGAAACATGAGTGCATCGGCCAGGGGGACCATCAATGAGCCGGGCAAGAACGTAAGAGCCAAGTCTGGATTGAACAAATCCATCTTGGACCAGGGGTGGTTTGAGTTCAGA
>JAGLTY010000168.1 GCA_023135025.1 Bacteroidales bacterium
TTGTGACTCAGGTTAAGCGCATTCTCCTCAAATTCATAATTCTCAATATTCTGGTAGGCAAAGGAGAGCTCTGCGCCCACAAGAACAATGAGCCATGTAATCTGCAACCATATCAGAAACAGTGGAATCATGGCAATACTTCCATACAAGGTGTTGAACTTCCATACCCCAATCTGCAGGTTCTGGTACAACGACTGGAAGATCAGGGCTACCGTACCGGCAATAATACCGGCTATCACGGCATACTTAAACTTCACCTTGGTATTGGGCATAACGATGTACACAATGGTGAAAAGAATCCATATGGAGAGATAGGGTACCGACTTGATCAGGGTGACTATAAGTGGTTTGAAGAGCTCAATTTCATTGGCTGCAGATTGTATTTTGATCATGAAACTTCCCGAAAGCCCTATGGCAAACGGACTCAGAATCATAATGGCAAGGTAATCTGAAAATTTCCGCATGGGATTTCGCGCTTTCCGGATCTGCCAGATGTCATTGAAGGAGGATTCGATATTGTTCAGCACCTGGATCACTGACCAGAAGAGAATGACAACTCCCACACCGGCCAAAATGCCCCCTCTGGCATTTTTCAGCAGATTGTCCACCATCAAGGTGACC
This sequence comes from Bacteroidales bacterium, assembly GCA_023135025.1. Lineage (GTDB taxonomy): Bacteria > Bacteroidota > Bacteroidia > Bacteroidales. Next base: position 622 of record JAGLTY010000168.1, read on the forward strand.
CAGTTCATGATCTCCTCCTGCCCCTGCATGTTCTTGTTGATTACCTCATGTAGGCGGTCCTCAAAACCAAAATTGCGTGCAATGGCAAAGGCGATGGCAAAAATGGGCACAATGGAGAGCATGGTAAAATAGGTCAGCGCTGCCGCCTTTACAGCCGCCCTGTCCTCAAAAAATCCTTTAAAGGCCAGGAAATAGATCCTCGCCTGCCTGATCAAAAAGGTACGACGACGTGATTTGGAGGTGAGGTCGTGCGACCAGATCTCCTCCTTGAAGAAAATCTTGAGCTTCTTAATCATGGATACACTTTAGCCAAACAAATATAATAAACTTGCACGAAGGAACAGGGAAAAACTATCTTTGCATGAAATTCAAAAAAAATATGGCCAGCCTGAAAGAGCGTTTTACTAAATGGAAAGAGAAGAGGTCTATCTGGCAGAAAGCCGGTGATATCCTGTTCTGGGTTTTGATCATTCTCTTCCTGATTCCAGGTCCAAGGAGAGCAATGCTCACCACCCTGAACCGGGCCGTCCTGAATGTAAAAGCTCCCAGGATGATGAATGAGGAGAAACAGGGGAGACTTTCCGATATGGAATACAACTGGTTACTTGCCTGGGATCAGAATGAACCCTTCTACTTCAGCAACTTCAGGAATGAGGTGGTATTTCTCAACTTCTGGTCCACCTGGTGCCCACCCTGTGTGGCCGAGATGCCTGAAATCCAATCTTTGTATAAAAAGTATGGAAACAGAGTGGCCTTTATGCTGGTGACCGGTGAGAAACCCGAAGTGGTGAAGGCCTTTATGAAAAAGAACAACTACTCGATGCCTGTCTTCTACCTGGCAGGTAACCAGCCGCCTGAAGCACTATCGTTCAGCGCATTCCCTACTACATTTATTATCTCAAGGGATGGGAAGGTGGTCACCCGCAAAACCGGTGCAGCCAACTGGGACTCCAGGGCCACTGAGAAAATTTTCGAGGAGCTGCTTAAGTAGTTTTCCGGTAATTGGTAATGGCCAGCGTCAGGATAACCATGGCATAGAAGCACAGGCTGAAAAACTCCCGGCTGATATCCCTGAACCCCGAACCCTTCAGCAGGATCATTCGGATCACCTTCATGAAATAGGCCACCGGGTTGACCAGGTTGATCTTCTGCGCCCAGAGGGGCATACTTTCGGCCGGTGTAAACACCCCGCTCATGAGGATAAATGTGATCATAAAGAAAAAGGCGAGAAACATCAGCTGCTGCTGGGTATTGGAGATAGTAGAGAGAAAGAGACCGATCCCCAGTACCACAAAGAGGTAGATGCAGGTAAAAAGAAAGAGCAATCCCAGGCTTCCCTCAATGGGCAGTCCGAACAGCAGCCTTCCGATCACCAGTCCGAAAGCCAGTTCAAACAGTGCAATCACCATAAAAGGAATCAGCTTGGCCATCAGGAACTGGTACTTCCGGATGGGGGTTACATTGATCTGTTCAGTGGTCCCCATCTCCTTCTCCCTCACCAGGTTCAACGCGGTAAGCAACATGCCTATCATGGTCACAATAATCACCAGGATCCCTGAGAACATATAGATCTTATAGTCGAGCAGCGGGTTGTACCAATACCGGGGGATCATCTCCAGGGTAGTCAGTCTGCCCGCCCCTTCCAGTCCAAACCATTCTGCCCGCACCTGGGTATTGTAATCAAACAGTATCCGTGTGCAATAGGCATTAACCAGTCCCGCCTCAGTAGCATTGATGGCATTGACTACCAGCTGAAGGTCCGTCTCCTTTTCGCTATAGAGCCTCTTCTCAAACTCGTGGGGCATATGGAGAATCACATCCACACGGTCCCTTGTAAGCTCCCTTACCGCCTCCTGGTAGTCACTGGTGGTCAGGCTGATCTCAAAAAACGGGGAGCCTTCGAACCGGGAGACCAGCAGACGCGATGCCTGGGAGTAGTCCTGGTCCACCACCGCCATACTGATCCCCTTCATCTCCAGGCTGGCTGCATAGGTAAGCAGAATCATCTGCACCACGGGAATCACAAAAATAATGGGAAGCATCAGCCTGTTACGGAAGATCTGTTTGAACTCTTTGACCAGTAGTGTAAGTAGTATCCTCATTCCTTTCGCGCTAATTCAGTCTGATTTTGAACCTTTTTACTGAGGCCAGAATAAAAAAGAGGGTCATCCCCAGCATAATCAGGGTCTCCTTCCAGATATAAGTAAAGCCGGTCCCCTTCAGCATAATATTCTTAACAACTACAATAAACCAGCGGGCCGGCATAAGGGTGGAGAACCACTGCAACACCTTTGGCATATTATCGATGGGAAAGATAAAGCCGGAGAGCAGGATCGTGGGTAGCATCAACCCCAGCATACTCATGAACATAGCCATCTGCTGTGTCTTCGCGTTGGTGGAGATCAACACCCCTAAAGAGAGGGCCAGGATAATATAAAGTATGCACTCCAGCATCAGCAGCCAGAGGCTTCCCACCACCGGCACACCAAACACCAGGAAGCCCAGCAGAACAATGGTCATGGCATTGACAAACGACAACAGCACATAGGGTGTTACTTTGCCCAGTATGATCTCCCTGGGCTTCAGCGGTGATGCCAGCAGCAGCTCCATGGTTCCGAACTCCTTCTCCCGGGTGATGGTCACCGAGGTCATCAGTGCTGATATGAGCATCAGTATCAACGCCATCAGTCCGGGTACAAACATATAGACCCCTTTAAGCTCTTCATTGTAGAACATCCTCGACTTCATATTCACGGACCAGGGCACCTCCATATCCATGTTCATCGATTGAAAATAGGTCATCAGTACACCCTGCAGATAGGTGAGTGAAAGCTGCGCCGAATTGGCATCTGATGCATCGGTGATCAGTTTAATGGCGGCCCGCTTCTCCCGCTGAAGATTCCTCTCAAAACCCTCCTCAAAAACGACCACCACCTTGGCCCTGCCACTGCGGAAAAGCTCCCCGATCTCCTCCTCATTCTGCAGGTAACCGGCGGGTACAAAGTAACCCGATGAAAATATCTTTTGCGTGGCCCTGATGGAGGCCTGGTCCATGGATCGGTCCCAGATCCCAACCTCCACATCCCTGATCTCGGTAGTCACCACAAATCCGAACAGGATGATCATTACGATGGGAAGCCCAAAAAGGATCACCAGTGTCCTCACATCCCTGAAGATGTGCTGAAACTCCTTCTTAACAAATCCGAAAAACCTGTTCACCTTCTGGCCAGTTTAAGAAATACTTCATTCATATTTTTCGACTCAAACTGCTGCTTCAACAGAGCAGGGGTATCCAGTGCATCGATCCTGCCATCCACCATGATCGATACCCGGTCGCAATACTCTGCTTCGTCCATGTAGTGGGTGGTCACAAAAACAGTGATTCCCTCCTCCGTTGCATCATGGATCATCTCCCAGAACTGGCGACGTGCAACAGGATCCACACCACCGGTGGGTTCATCCAGGAAAACGATGGCCGGTTGATGAAAAATGGCCACCGAAAAAGCCAGCTTCTGTTTCCACCCCAGGGGAATCTCCCTGATCAGCCTGTTCCGGATATGCCACAGACCCAACCGCTCCAGCAGTTGCTCCTCACGTGATGCAATCTGTTTTCTCCCCAGCCCATAGATCCCTGCATATAGCCGGATGTTTTCAGAAACAGTAAGATCCTCATAAAGAGAAAATTTCTGTGACATATAACCGATTTTCTGCTTGATCTTCTCCCGCTCGCGGTAGACATCATGGCCCGCCACCATAATCTCTCCCGATGTGGGATAGGATAGTCCGCAAAGGATCCGGATGGCTGTGGTCTTTCCTGCCCCGTTGGCCCCCAGGAATCCAAATATCTCTCCCTTTTCCACATGAAAGGTGAGCCGGTCATTGGCCGTGAAGGAACCAAATTTCTTGACCATCTCCTTCACCTCAATGATATGTTCCTGATCGACCATCAGCTTGCCTCCCCGCTTCTTGAATGTTCTTCGCTCTCCTGCTCCATCAGTCCCATAAACCGGTCCTCAATGGAGGGGACAATGGGTTGCCACTGAAGGGAGGGATCATCCCAACTGTCAATAACCGATCTCATCTTTTCTGCATCATCTTTCGATTTTGGGGTCACATGCAGTTGATCTCCGAAGAGCCAGGCATGTTTGCACCCCTCCAGGCTCCGAACCCTCTCCAGGTAGGCATAAACCCCTCTGTTGCTGCTCAGTGAAAAAAGCTCTGTATCATCCCCGTCAGGGGGTATGGAGGGATCAGAGATCTCCAGCACTCTCCCCTTCTGGATCAGTGCCACACGATCGCACATCTCCGCCTCATCCATATAGGGAGTAGAGACTACGATGGTAATTCCCTGCCCCTGTATCTTTTTCAGCATATCCCAGAATTCGCGACGACTCACCGCATCCACACCGGTGGTGGGTTCATCCAGGATCAATACACGAGGTCTGTGAATCAAAGCACAGGAGAGTGCCAGTTTCTGCTTCATTCCTCCTGATAGCTTTCCTGCCAAACGTTTTTTAAAGGGTGCAATCTGCGCATACACATCACTGATCAGGTCGTAATTCTCTTTAACCGTGGTTCCGAAAATCCTGGCATAAAAGGCCAGATTCTCCTCCACAGAAAGGTCCATATAGAGGGAGAAGCGGCCCGGCATATAGCCAATGATCTTTCTAACCTCGCGGTAATCGTCCACTACATCGTGCCCGT
>JAGLTY010000169.1 GCA_023135025.1 Bacteroidales bacterium
TCAATGATAGAACATCCAGCACTCGAAGAGGGCTTTACCAAAAGTGTGGTAAAGGTTGGTATATGCTACAGATCTATTCATATCTGTCGTAAGTTACGGAAAAAAACAGTCCTAACCACCAGGCACCAGGCACTACACTACCTTCAGCTTCCACTTTCCCCTCCGGAACACAGCCAGGGCTATCAGGGTCAGGGCAGTATCTGCGATCAGAATAGCATAACATACCCCCTGGATATGCAGGCCCATCACCTTGGTAAATAGAAAGGCCAGGGGAATCTCCAACATCCAGAAGGCAATGAAATTGATCCACACCGGGGTGGCTGTATCTCCGGCTCCGTTTATGGCATTAACCATCACCTGTCCCAGTGCATAAACAAAGAATCCAAAACTGACCACCCGCAGGCAGGCAACCCCGCTTTGCATGACTACCGGTTCCTCCAGACTATCGATAAAGAACCCGACAAAGGCATCAGGTATGGTGATGAAAATGATCGATACAAGGCCCAGAAATATCATATTGGCAATACCCACCACCCAGGCAGAGCGTTCGGCCCTTTCGGGCTGCCTGGCCCCCAGGTTCTGTCCCACCAGAGTGGCCGCAGCATTGGCCAGACCCCATGCAGGCAGGAGTGCGAACAGGATGATCCGGATGGCTATGGTATAACCGGCTACTACCTCCTCTCCCAGGCTGGTCACCACCCATACCAGGAAGATCCAGGAGGAGGTGGCAATGATATACTGTCCGATGGCTCCCAGTGAGAGTTTTAGCAGTTTTATCATCTCTTTGACTCTGATCACTATCTGGTTTGCCCTCACCTTCACCCTGTAGTTCCCCTTTCCAAGAAGGTACAGCTGGTAAAGGACCGCCAGGCCACGGCCAATATTAGTGGCCACCGCTGCGCCTTTGACTCCCAGTTCTGGAAAAGGACCAACCCCAAATATCAGTAATGGATCGAGAATGATATTCAGAATATTGGCAAACCAGAGCACACGCATGGAGATGGCCGCATCGCCACTGCTACGGAAAACAGCATTGATAATAAACAGCAGCATGATCACCATGTTCCCGCCCAGCATAATGGCCGGGTACATATATCCCATTTGAACAGTCTCTTCCGAGGCACCCATCAAACGGAGCAGATCCTTTGCGTAAAAGATACCTGCAACCGAGAAAGCCAATGAGACCACTATCCCTGTGATAATAGCCTGCACCGCTGCCACAGAGGCCTCCTCCGGACGCTTCTCCCCTATCCTTCGGGAGACCAGTGCAGTGGTTCCCACACTGAGTCCGATCCCAATGGCATAGATAATGGTCATCAACGACTCGGTGATCCCCACGGTAGCCACAGCCTCAGCCCCCAGGCGGGCTACAAAGAAGATATCCACCAGGGCAAACACCGATTCCATGATCATCTCCAAAACCATTGGAATACTGAGCAGCAATATGGCCTTGCTCAGGGGAATCTTGGTGAAATCGCGTTCCGAACCGGAGATCGACTCACGCAGATCGCGAAAGAATTCACGAAAAAATGTTCTGGAAAAAAGTATTTTGAAAATGATATGTAACATGGATTGAGAATTACTGGTTGGAAAAAGGGATAGCTGTGACGGGCCCGCTTTATGAGAAGAGCGGGTTCATGGTCACGGTTGTATTTCCAATAATCCTCATGTTTTCCTCTGAATGAGATTCAAAAGTACGGGATTCAGCCAATTAATCAAAATGTATGCGGAAAATTAATATCCTGCTTTTTGGAAATCACCTACAAGGAGATAGCAACATAGCCGCTTCCTCCTCGGAGTGCTTCCGGTTGGTTTCAGCAGCCTCCTTCTTTGTAATCTTGCTGAGCGGTTTCCCATAGATGCGGTATCTCTTGTACACCTCTCCGCCCATATACTCCATTTCGGCCCTCACCTTGGAATTACTCTCCATCTCGAGATGGCTATCAATATATTCCATCTTCTGTTTTCTTGCCGAGTTGAGCATGGCCGATCCCATGATGGTATCGAGCCCCCTGTTCTGATAACCGGGATGGACAGCGCCCAGAAGCAGATTCAGCTGCCTGGTACGGCGACCGGCCACGAGGATATGTAAGATACCGATGGGAATCAGGTATCCTTTCGATCTCTTAATCCCCCTGCTGATATCGGGCATGCCGATAACAAAAGCCACCGGCTCTCTCCTTTCATTCACCACCACTTTGATCAGGCGGGGATCCATAATCAACAGGTACCGGTTGGCAAAATCGTCCATCTCCTCCAGTGTAAATGGCATAAATCCGTATATATCATTGAAGGTATCGTTAATCAGGGTAAAGATGGGCCTGATCCACGGTTTCAGATCTTTGCGTCTTGTGAATTCCAGCAGTTCAATACCTGGATTATTATGTTTTGCCCGTTCAGCCACTTTACTATATAACTCCGGGGTTCTCTCCGGAATTTCAATCTTATATACCACCAGATCGATGTCCTTTTCGAAACCCAGTGCTACGAGGTGATCAACGACAAATTCGTAGTTGCAATGGGTGGCAATGGATACCGGTTCATTGAATCCTTCAATAAGGTACCCCTGTGGGTCCTTATCCGAAAAGGCAAGGGGCCCCACCAGTTTCTTCATCCCCTTGAGCCTGGCCCACTCCTCCACATGCTGCAGCAACACACCAATCACTTCCCTGTCGTCCCATGTCTCCAGGTAATTAAACCGTGCGTTTTTCTGGTGATGCAGATCGTTATATTTGTAATTGATGATACCCATCACCCTTCCTACCAGCTTATTTCCTTTGAATGCCAGGAGCAATATCACATCACTGTATCCATAGGCCTTGTTCTTTTTTTCATTAAAAAACTCCCACTCATCTGAATAGAGGGGAGGGATCCAGTTTTTGTGATCCTTATGTATCTTTGCAGGCAGGTGAATGAATTTCCTGAGGTCGCTTCTTGAGCAGACCGGTTTTACAACAATCTCCATCGACACTGTTTTAGGGGTGGTTTAGGTTGGCAAAATAGGGTTTTTTGCCGGTTGTTAAAACTTACCGGCAAGTTTAACAAGGCTCTCACCGGACAACCTGTTCACTATCCACTCATTCATCAACCTGGCACCAAGCGACTTATATAAATCAATGGAGGGTTCATTCCAGTCGAGAACGGCCCACTCCAGCCTGCCGCAGTTCCGCTCCAGGGCCAGTGCTGCCAGAGCGGCCAGTAATTTTGTACCATACCCTTTGCCGCGGTGGGTCTCCAATACGAACAGGTCCTCCAGATAGATTCCCGGTTTGCCCAGGAAGGTAGAGAAATTATGGAAAAAGAGCGCAAAACCCACCGGCAGCTCCCCTTCATACCCGATCATTACTTCGGCCACCTTTTCATCTCCAAAAAGGTATCTCTCCAGATCCGCCACTGTAGCCACTACCTCATGTGAAAGCCGTTCATATTCGGCCAGTTTCTCAATAAAACCGAGAATCACCGGAACATCCTCTTTCTCAGCTTTCCGGATCATAAATTGTCTGTTGTTGGCAGATGGCATCATCATTGTGCTAGGAATTATCGTATGTGGGAATGTAGGTGGGCCGGTCATAAAACTGTTGCCTTACTGCATCAGGCATATGGATAAAACGTACCCTGATATCGGCATAAGAAGTGCCCATGATTTTATGCAGAGCACCCAGTTTCCTGCGATCCCTGAAGATGGCATACAGATCAGACTCCAGGTCCATCATCATCATGGCAATATAGTTGCCTGTACGCTTAAGCACCCCCTCCATAAGTTCATAGAGTGCCTTTTCAAACCCGGGCTCGCAGTAGATGGCATCAAAGGCCAGAAAACTGATCTTATCCGGTGCGATCCGTTTTCTCACCCAGGGAATTCTGGTAAGCAATCGCACTGCCCTGTTGGTCAGCTGGCTTCCAAAATCAACAATCTTCCAATCAACCGGATAGATCTGTACACCGGCCACCATCCTTCCCCCCTCTTTGATCACATAGTAGTCGTTGTTCTTAAATATGGAATCTGAATAGAACAGTGTGTACTCTTTATAGAATTCTCTGATCTGTTTCAGAATGACGGCCTGTTGGTTCTCCTCCACGGTTTCGATCCTCTTCGACCTTCGGGGCTGCATTCTGCTGAAGCTAAATCCGGCCATTGATCCAACAGTTTCGAGACCCATCTGGACACTGAAATTCATGGAACGAAGATTGGTCTGGTCGATAATGGCAAATATAATGGCAGGCTGATCGGCCCTTGTCTCCCCCTCCCTCAGCTGGGAAGGATCGGCACTGAAAGGCTGAATAAACCGCCCCAGTACCGAAGTCCGCTTATTTTCATCCTTCAGATCTGCTTTGGTTTTCCTCTTTTTAGGGACCGCTCTAAAGGGTGCCTTGATGGAGAAGTAGCGAATCAGCCAGCTGTCATGTGCAAGACCAGCTGTTTCAGTCGGCTTGCTGCAAAATCCCACCGATCCCAACATCTTACCCGACTTACGGAGATATATAAAGTAGTTCTCATCACCAGATTTCATTCTCTCTTCCAGATCGGTGTGATGATATTGCAATCCACCGGGTTGCCCCATAACGGTCTGATGCATATGCTCCATCAACTCCACACCCGGGCTTGACTCCACTTCAACAGTCAGGTCGTGGTAAGTAAGTAAAATGCGACTGTTTTTCATTCCGCAAATATAGGAAGAGTGAGGACAAATTAAAATCAGGGAGCCAGCAGGGTACCAGCATCGGACAGTTCCACAAAATTGAGAGAATCAAAAAATCAATTGCCCCGTTTGGTTTCTATTAATATTACACCATTGGCGCCACGCGCTCCGTACATGGAAGTCATGCCATCCTTAATCACATCGATGGATCTGATATTGCAGGGATGGAGCCCGCTAACGTTCGCTGAGGGAGAACCATCAACTATAAAGAGTACATCATTTCTGCTGTTGATCGATTGGGCTCCCCGGACATAGACAACATAACTGCCAGAGGTACCATCCACAGTCACTCCCGGGAACTTTCCCTTGAGCAATTCGTAAATATTGGCATAGTTGCAATACTCATTGTTCTCCTGCTGCATGTGATCAACCGCAAAGGTCAGGTCCTCCTTCGCCATATAGCCGTATCCAATGGCCAGATCCCTGTTCTTTTTTGAGTCCATAAAGACCAGGTTGATCCGGAGCGTATCGGTATGCCTGTCGATTTTCCGGCTCACTGTCTTAAAGGTCTCGGGTTTAATCTTGATCTGATCCTTCTCATTGCAGACAATGGCAAAATTTCCAAGACTATCCGATATGGTGGTAGCCTTGCTCTTCTTGGCCATCACCTCGATATTG
>JAGLTY010000017.1 GCA_023135025.1 Bacteroidales bacterium
AAAGAAAATTCATTATTGCCGATACCCCCGGTCATGTACAGTATACACGCAACATGGTTACCGGTGCCTCTACTGCCAACCTGGCCATTATTCTGGTGGATGCCCGCAACGGGGTGCTGGAGCAGACCATCCGTCACTCTTTTATCGCCTCCCTGCTGGGGATTCCCCATATCCTCATCTGTATCAACAAGATGGATCTGGTAGAGTACAAGGAGGATGTTTTTAAAGAGATCCAGCAGCAGTTTGTTTCATTCAAGGAGCAGCTGAATATTGATGATGTCCGCTTTATTCCCATCAGTGCCCTGAAGGGGGACAATGTGGTGGACCGAAGTGAGGCCATGGACTGGTACAAAGGATCAACGCTGCTGAAGACGCTGGAGACCATCGACATACGCAGCGATGCCGATTTCAAGAACTGCCGTTTTCCGGTGCAGTATGTGATTCGTCCGCTGCGTGAGGAGTATCACGACTATCGTGGGTATGCCGGTCGCATTGCAGGTGGCATCTGGAAACCGGGCGAAAAGGTGGCTGTGTTGCCCAGTGGCATAGAGACCACCCTGGAGGCCATCGATACCATGACCGGCGAGCTGAAGGAGGCATTTCCTCCCCAGTCGGTTACCTTTCGTCTGGCACACGATATTGATATCAGCAGGGGTGATATGATTGTTCCGGTGGCTTCGAAACCAAAGGTGGCCCAGGAGGTGGATCTGATGGTATGCTGGTTGAGCGAGAAGCCCATGGTGATGGGAGGCAAGTATGTGATCCGCCATACCACTTCCGAATTAAGGGGAATTATCCGGGGCTTGAAGTATAAGGTGAATATCAACAATCTGGAGGAGAACAGGGAGGATCTGTCGGTGGGACTGAATGAGATTGCCAGGATCACCCTTAAAACATCCAAACCGATCTTCTACGACTCCTATAAGGAAAACCATATCACAGGGAGCATCATCATTATTGATGAGGCCACCAATAACACTGTTGGTGCCGGGATGATCATTTAGTGATCGGTTTTCCCTGGTTCCCCTCCTTGATCATACGAATGACATCGGATACAATCTCCTTGTGATCAAAAGCGAGTGCGGGAAGCTCGGTGAGGCCAAACCACTGCACTCCGGATGCATCACTGCCAGCTACGGGAATACCCATCTCCTCTTTCCAGATCATCACAAATACCTGGGTGATGGTGCGTCCCCTAGGATCGCGCCCCGGTCTGTCATAGCTGTCGAAACGGATCAGTTCACCGGCCCTGATGCCGGTCTCCTCCATCAGCTCTCTGCGGGCCGCCGCCTCCAGTGTCTCCTCCATCTCCATAAATCCGCCGGGCAGGGCCCACATCTGACTAAATGGAGGGTCCTTGCGCTGGATCAGCAGGATCTCAGGAACCTCATTAAGCCGCAAAACTGCTACGTCTGCGGTGACGGCAGCTCTGGGATAGTCATAGCTATATTCTCCTGGCATCTCTCTTCTCCGATAAATGGCTCAAATTCGTTTAATAACCCTTAGTTTGTGGGTATATCGCTCCTGTTCGTTGCTGTATATCCCATGATGATCCAGAAGGTCGATGCTTACAGATGTAGCAGAATGAAGGATGTTACCGTCATCGAGGATCATTCCCACATGGATGATCTCATTCTCTTCATTGTCAAAAAAGGCCAGGTCACCCTCTTTAACTTCATACATAAAGTTGATAGTGCTACCCAGTTTAGCCTGCTGGTGACAGAAGCGGGGTATGTTCTTTCCCATCATCCTGCAGATCATCTGCACCAGTCCGGGTCCGTCAAACCCGAATCCCGATCTTCCACCCGGGATAGAGGGGAGGGAAACAATCCGTTTACCGATCTCCCGTGGATTGGAGTTTGCTCCCGGGGAGATAAACCCTTCCCCGCTCATTAGTTCAAAATCGTGTCCGTACCACGAAAGTGTATTTCCGCTCTCTCTGTTCCAGACTGCACCTGCCGGTATGATCCGTTGTTGTCCCTGTGTCAGATCCAGGATGGTGGTTGATGGCAGTGAGGCCAGTCTGACAGGTCCGTCAACCCTCTTTTCCTCTCTATTTTTAACTTCTCTGAGTTCAATCCATTCTTTCCCCACCCAACCTTGTGTGCCGTCAAAATCGAGCGAAATGAAGAGCCAGTTGCTGCTCCTCTCCAGGAGGATGAACTCCTCTCCGAACAGCAACTGAGAGACCATCTGCGATGAGTGGTCCGGTTCGTGCATTATGGGTACATAACCGTGAAAAGTGGTCCCTTTGGTCATAATCCGTTTTTCCTGAAGAAAATGCAGTTTACAAGCTTTTGAACAAAAATACAAGGGAGAGGTTAAAAGTTGAATAAGATATTTTAAATTCACTCCATGAAATGGATCAAGGGTATCGTTAAGTTCTGGAAAACCATCCAGATCGTTCTCATTTATTTCATCAGTATTGTGCTGGTCTATTTCATGTTTCCCCGGGAGGGAAAGTTCAGGTATGAGTATACCAAGAACAAACCGTGGATGCATGAGAACCTGGTGGCCCCATTCGATTTCCCCATATATAAACCGGATCAGCAGGTTCAGCGGGAGCTGGACAGCATACAGAGCAATTCACATCTCTACTTTTTCCATGATTCGCTTATTGGCAACGAGATGATTGTTGCGTTTACCAATGACTACAATAGCATCGCCTCCTCCATGGGAATAGGGGAGAACATATCCGGCAGGTGGGCAATGACGGGCCATTTGATTGCCAATGTATTGGAGGAGACCTATATGCTGGGAATCATCGAACGCCATGCGGTCCTGGAGGGTGTGTCAATGGAGCAGACCTCTGTAATGGTGGTCAAAGATGGACTGGCAGAGGAGCATCGTCTAACTGCTCTGTTCACTGGACGGTCTGCCTATGAATATGTGACCGCAGAACTGGAAGGAGCTACTGCATCATCGCTGGTTGTACTGAACAGGATGAACCTGAATGACTACCTGGAGCCCAATATTATCTACGATGAGGAGATGACACTGAAAGTGCATCAGTCTGCACTGGACGAAATGACACTGTCACAGGGCATGGTTCAGTCGGGGCAGTTGATTATTGCCAGGGGCGAGCTGGTAACCCAGTCCGATTTCCTGATCATAGAGTCGCTGCGCAAAGAGTATGAGTCCAATCCAAATGTGGGAAAAAATTACCTGGTGGTCTATGTGGGACAACTTTTGCTGATCACCCTGATCTTTCTGGCTCTTTTCTGGTTCATCTATTATTTCCGTAAAGATATTCTGATCAGCAGGAGCCAAACCATTTTTACATTTGGATTGATTGTGGTGATGGTGGGACTGACCCGTGCGGCCTCCACCCATGAGGCTGTAAGTGTCTATGTGATTCCATTTGTGCTTGTGCCGATCTTTCTGAAGACCTTCTTTGATATCAGGTATGCCCTCTTTGTCTATATGATCACGCTGCTGCTGGCAGGTTTCTGGGTACCCAACAGCTACCAGTTTGTGCTGATGAATTTCCTGGCCGGACTGGTAGGAGTGTTTAGCCTGAGGTCATACTATAAGCGTGGGATACTGTTCTATACAGCAATCTTTGTCATGGCTGCATATGCCATTATCTATATTATCCTTACGCTTCTGCAGGAGGGCGATTTTAGCCAGATCAACTGGATCAATGTGTTATGGATAGCCGGTAACGGTCTCCTGATCCTGACGGTTTATCCGCTGGTATTCCTGTTCGAGCGGGTTTTCGGTTTTCTTTCCGATGCAACATTGTTTGAACTATCTGATACCAATCAGCCGCTTTTGCGCGCCCTGGCCGAGAAGGCGCCGGGAACCTTCCAGCACAGCATGCAGGTGGCCAGTCTGGCCGAGGAGGCTGTTATGAAGGTGGGGGGTAACTCCCTGCTGGTGCGGGCCGGTGCCCTCTATCACGATATTGGAAAAACGGATAATCCTCAATATTTCATAGAGAATCTCCATGAAGGATCCAATCCACATAACGAAATGGATGAACGTTCAAGTGCAAAAGTGATCATCGGTCATGTACCGAGGGGGGTGGAGATTGCTAAAAAGCATGGTCTGAACGATAAGATCATCGATTTTATCAGAACCCATCATGGTACCGGTACTGTACAGTTTTTCTACCGTACATTTATCAATACCAACCCCGATGAGGAGGTGGATATCAGTGAATTTACCTATCCCGGACCAAAACCGGCAAGCAAGGAGAATGCCGTCTTGATGATGGCCGATTCGGTGGAGGCTGCCTCACGAACACTGAAAGCATACACCCGCGATACAATTTCTGACCTGGTGGACAACATTGTTAGCCGACAGGAGGAGGAGGGGCAGTTTTCCGAGGCAGATATTACTTTTGCAGATATTACAGCCATCAAGGAGATCTTCAAGAACAGACTCTCCAATATTTATCACTCCAGGATTGAGTATCCGGAATAGCACTGATCTGCATTCCTGGAGCTCCTATTCAACCAGCTCGATAATTTCAGTGTTGGGGTATGCTGCAGGATCAAATACAAATGTGCTCTCATCGAGTGTCTGATCACCCCTGATCCCGGAGAAGATCATGGTATAGAGGATGCCCTCTTTGTGTTTTAACTGGATCACCTCCAGTTTCTGGGAGCCGGGATTTATAAACATCTTTAGCAAGGAGTAGGGCCCCGATCTATCTTTTGGATAGAGCTGTATTTCGATCAGCTCCTTGCCCAGCAGATGTGAATCTCCTATGTACATGTAGTTAAAGTCCTGTTCATAGGACTTGATAATTTTGATGGGAACTGCCTGAAGATAACCCGGTTGATTGGGATCCGGAACACTTACATAGACCTCTTCGGTCTCTGTGTTCTGGGAGTAGAGCTTATGGCCGTTGTAGTAGACAATATATTCATCTACAATAATCTTATACTTCAACCCTTTCATCCAGATCATCCCCTCTCCCTCCACGGAGGTCTCCTGCATCAGGTCCTCCCGGATATAGTCCATCTGGATCACATAACCTTTGTTCAGGTCGAACTGGTCCGATACGGTCTGCAGGTATTTGGCAGCCCTGCTGTCTTGCTGACTGTAAGAGAGAGTAGTGACACATGCCAGCAGTGCCAGCAGCAATATATTTCGGAATTGATTCATGATTCAGATCTCCATTTAGGATAGGTTACTCAAAATCTGTTCCAAACTGAATTCATCCTGAATAAGGACCTGTCTGGCTTTACTTCCTTCAAAAGGACCAAGGATCCCGGCCGCTTCGAGCTGATCCACAATACGGCCGGCCCTGTTGTACCCCAGTGAGAGCTTTCGCTGGATAAGTGAGGTGGAGCCCTGCTGGTGCTGAACCACAAGCCTGGCAGCCTCTTCAAACTTATCATCTCTTTTGTCCAGGTCCACTTCCGGACCTGTGGCAGCCTCTTCATCCACAGGGTTGAGCATCATGGCAGTGGGATAACCCTTCTGTTGTCCAATGAAATCGGTAACATCCTCTATTTCGGGTCCATCCACAAAGGCACACTGCAGACGTATGGGTTCACTTCCACTGAGGAAAAGCATATCACCCCTGCCGATCAACTGATCTGCACCCGGACCGTCCAGGATGGTACGGGAATCGATCCCGGAGGTGACACGGAAAGCGATCCGGGCCGGGAAATTGGCCTTTATTACACCGGTAATAATATTGGTTGTGGGTCGCTGGGTGGCAATAATCAGGTGAATCCCAATGGCCCTGGCCAGCTGGGCCAGCCTGGAAATGGGGGTTTCTATCTCCCTGCCGGCGGTCATAATCAGGTCGGCGAACTCATCGATGATGACCACAATAAACGGGAGGAAACGGTGTCCCTTGTTGGGATTCAGTTTGCGGTTGATGAATTTGTCATTGTACTCCTTGATATTTCTTACCTGTGCGTTCTTCAGCAGGTTGTACCGGTCGTCCATCTCTCCACACAGGCTGTTCAGGGTGTGAATCACCTGCTGGGTATCGGTGATTATGGCCTCTTCCGATTCGGGGAGCATCGCCAGGTAGTGCCGCTCGATCTTGCTGTAGAGTGAGAGTTCTACTTTCTTTGGATCGATCATCACAAACTTCAGTTGGGCAGGATGTTTCTTAAAGAGCAGTGAAGCGATAATGGCATTTAATCCTACAGATTTACCCTGACCGGTAGCTCCGGCAACCAGAAGGTGAGGCATTTTGGTCAGATCGAATACAAAGGTCTCATTGGAGATGGTTTTTCCAAGGGCTATGGCCAGCTCCATCTCCGCATCCTGAAATATTTTGGAAGAGAGGATCGATTTCATGGAGACAATGCGCGGATTCTGGTTGGGAACCTCAATGCCAATGGTCCCTTTTCCGGGAATAGGTGCTATGATCCTGATTCCCAGGGCCGATAGACTTAATGCAATATCGTCTTCCAGGTTTTTGATCTTGGATATCCTGATGCCAGGGGCCGGAACGATCTCATACAGCGTTACAGTGGGACCTATGGTGGCCTTGATCTTATCAATCTTGATATTATAGTTCCCCAGGGTCTCTACAATGCGGTTCTTGTTGGATATCAACTCTTCGTTGGTAACTGTTAAATCCCCCTGGTCGTATTCCTTCATTATACTCAGTGGTGGATACCTGAATTTAGGCAGATCCAGAGTGGGGTCGTACTCTCCCAGCGCCCCTTCATCGGGATTATAGTCATCTGGATTGTTGCCTGAAACATCTTCAATGGTCATCTTCACATCCTCCTTCCCAGAGGAGTTCTCCTCTTTTACGGGTTGGCTATCTTCACCGATCTCTTCCTTAACAATAAAGGGTTCTTCAACAATCTCTTTCTCTATCTCAGTTATCTCATCATCCTGAACTACCTCTTCTTCAGTTTGCTCGCCGGTGGAGTTGAACGGATTCTCGACTCTTCTGACCCAATCCAGAAAAGAGGTGGAGAAGAGAATCATGGCCATGTAGCAGATGATCAGCAGGAAAATGGTGCCCAGTGTACCAATGCTTGCCACCAGCCATCTGCTGAGGAAATAACCGTGTTGTCCGCCCGGACCACTACCCAGGGCTCCTCCTGCAACTCCAAATATCAAACCCAGGGTAATCGACAGTAAGATCATCAGTATCAGGCTGTTCCTAACCGCCTTGCCCGGCTGCACCAGCCGAATCTTGTAAAGTGCCATTGCCCATATGACCAGGATTGCAGGGAAGAGAAAGCTGGCAATTCCAAACCATTTGTTAATGAGTAGATTGGAGAGCCATGCACCCAGTTTTCCTCCCGAATTCTCTACCCTGACCTCCGGACCGGAGAAGACCTTTGCCCATTCGAAATCCTGGTCTGTTTTCCAGTTGATAAGGTATGAGATAAGTGAAAGGACCAGAAACAGTGCTACCAGCAGGAACACAATTCCCATGGCATAACGAAACCGGTCATCTTTGAAAAAGGCAACCACAGACCCCAGGAAACTGATGATAGGATTTTTTTTCTTCTTTTTTTTGGCCATTCTCCCCCTATTGGTAATAACAATTAAGTGTAATTATAACTTTCTAAGGTAATAATAACGGAACAGGTAAGGCTATTCTTTTGTAAACAGGCTGTTAATAATTTCCTCCATTACCGGACGGGTTATTGCTCTGTAGTCGTCAGGGATCATAAAGATTTCAGACTCAATGATCCTGGGTTCATATTTGGCACTGGTTAGGTGCATTTTCAGATAGCTAAGCTGAATCCTGAAATCTGAAAGTGGATGATTAATGGAGGTATAAGGAGTACTGAGATTGGGTCTTTTTACATTAAAATCGCGGGTGTAGTAGATATTAAATTTTTCACTCCCGGTATCTACCTCCATCTGCTTCGAGTTGAGTCCGCCGATTACAGATTGCTTCCCTGTGGTTCGATAACTTATCTTGGAGGGAGCAACAATTCCGGCTGGCAGTTCTCCCTTTCCGCCCCTGTAGTAGACCTTATTTCCAAAGAAATTCAGCAGGGTGGTTACCCTCTTGTTCTTAAGGTTGGCAATCTGTATAAGTGAGAACTGGTTGAAGAAGCCTTCAATTTTGGTGACCACAAAATAGTCGGTGTACCACGAATCCATCTTTGCCGGAAGTATCCGGGTGGGAACATCCCCGACCATACTCTCCAGGTAGGTAATTTTGTATTGAACATAATGTGCTTCCACGGTTTTGGGAAGGGTAATGGTACGGCGGCAGCTGAAAGATAGCGTTGTAACCAGGAACAGAATGGTGAATAAAAGTTTACGCGACACGGTAAAAGAGATGAATTTCCCCAAAATTAGAAAAATATATCTCTTTTTATGTTTTAGAATCTCTTTTTATGCTGAGCCGAAGGAGTGGGATTATTTAGATTTGCATGATTCAATCAATTTGGTCTGTTATGAAAAAGCTGGCAGTTGTAGCACTTGGCGGGAACGCACTTCTCCGCGACAATCAGTTGGGTACCATTGATGAACAGGAGCAGAATACCACAGATACCCTTGAGAATCTTCTGTTTCTGATCCGGGAAGGATATGACCTGGTGATCACCCATGGGAATGGCCCCCAGGTGGGGAATATCCTGATGCGGAACGACGCCGGGGAAGAGAACTATGGCATTCCACAGATGCCGCTGGATATCTGTGTGGCTGATTCCCAGGGAGGGATCGGGTATATGATCGAGCGTATGCTCCGGAACATTTTGCATAAAAACGGGATCAGTCGGGAGGTTGTTACACTGGTTACCATGGCCCTGGTTGAGGAGAACGATCCGGCATTCCAAAAACCCTCCAAAAGGGTGGGCAAAACTTACAGTAAGGAGGAAGCGGACAGGATTGCTGGTGAGAAAGGGTGGATCTTTCAGGAGGGGAAGAAGCGTGAAGGAGGATATCGCAGGGCGGTACCCTCTCCAAAACCCATCGGGATCATCAATGAAAAAGTGATTGAAATGCTGACCCGGCAGGGGACCATAGTAGTGGCTTCGGGTGGTGGAGGCGTGCCGGTTTACAGGGATGCTGAGGGCCGTCTCAGGCCATCCGAATCGGTGATCGATAAGGATCTGGCATCGGCCCTTCTGGGGGGAAGGATTGGAGCCAATGAGTTCTATATCCTCACAGATGTGCCATTTGTCTACATCAACTATGGTACCCCTCAACAGGAGATTAAAGAGTTCTTAAATTACCAGGATACCCTTTCATACCTGGAGCAGGGTATGTTTGGTGAGGGCGATATGGCTCCCAAGATCAGGGCAGCCTTACAGTTTATTGAGAGCGGTGGAGAGAAGAGCGTGATCACAGAGGCGTTCAAACTGGAGGACCGAAGCTATGGGACAAAAATCACCATGGAATACGATGAGTAACAATTTATATTAATTTTGTCTGACCAATCATTACAATCCAATCCAATCATCATGGCATTTAATCTGCGCAACCGACATTTTCTGACACTGCTGGATTTTACTCCACAGGAGATTCGTTTTCTGCTGGATCTGGGGTTTACTTTAAAGAAGGCAAAGTACAGCGGCACCGAAGTTCCTGTGTTAAAAGGAAAGAATATTGCATTGATTTTTGAAAAGAGCTCTACCCGCACCAGGTGCGCTTTTGAAGTGGCTGCACTTGATCAGGGAGCCGGGGTTACATACCTGGGTCCTTCCGGATCGCAGATCGGGTACAAAGAGTCCATGAAAGACACCGCCAGGGTGTTGGGACGTATGTACGATGGGATCGAATACAGGGGATTCGGACAGAGCGTAGTTGAGGAGCTTGCAGAGTATGCAGGCGTACCTGTCTGGAATGGCCTTACCAATGAGTTTCATCCCACCCAGATCATGGCCGATTTTATGACCATGATGGAGCACTTGCGTAAACCACTTGAGGAGATGAAATTTTGTTACCTGGGCGATGCCAGGAACAACATGGGTAATTCTTTGATGGTGGGTGCAGCCAAAGTAGGTATGGATTTCAGGGCCGCTGCCCCGGTCTCGGTTCAGCCCGATGAGTCGCTGGTTCAACAGTGTCGCGATATTGCAGCAGAGACAGGGGGTAAGATTACCATTACCGATGATGTGCAGAAGGCAGTAAAGGATGCAGATTTTCTCTATACCGATGTTTGGGTATCCATGGGAGAGCCTGAGGAGGTGTGGGATGAGAGAATCAAGTTGCTCATGCCTTACCAGGTGAACATGGATGTGATTAGGGCAACCGGCAATCCGGGTGTGAAATTCCTCCATTGCCTGCCGGCGTTCCATAACAGGGAGACCACATTGGGAGAGGAGATCTACCAGAAATTCGGACTGGAAGCCATGGAGGTAACCGAAGAGGTATTTGAATCGGAACACTCCATTGTTTTCGATGAGGCCGAAAACCGGATGCATTCCATAAAGGCTATTCTGGTTGCAACGCTGGGCGCTTAGAAAAAGAGGAACCGTACGTAGAAGAAGAGTATTGTTCCACATACCATCAGTTTCAGACCTACTCCCAGCATGAATCCCACAAAGGAGCCCCAGGCAGCACGCAGGGCGTCTTTCTCCTTCTTACCGGTGGTGATCTCACCAATGTAGGCACCCAGGAAAGGGCCTATGATAATACCCAGTGGACCAAAGAACAGACCTACTACTACACCAATGGTGGCTCCCCAGACCCCCCGTTTGGATCCCCCGTATTTCTTGGTGCCCATGATCGGTACCACATAGTCGAGGATGGTGACCAGGATCACGAAGAAGAGAAGGATCCATAATGTGTTTGTATATGCTGCACCATGGTCATCCACATAAGCGGTCCATTTTAAAAGCAGTAAACCTGCCCAGCTAATGGGTGGACCCGGGATGATGGGTAATATACTTCCAAGAAATCCAACCAGTACGAGTGCCGCTCCCAGAACAGCCAGGGTAATATCCATAATGTTCAATTTGAAATCCCGATAATATCATCAAAAGCCGCATAGACTACACAGAATGAGAATGGCATGGTCAGCAGTATCCCTATGCCCAGTGCCATAACGCCCAGGAGATTAATACCTGCAAGGATCAGGAAGAGCAGAAGTATCTGTCCGAAATTCCCTGAAACGGTTTTTCTGCTTAACCTGATGGCCTCAGAGGGATCTTTGTCATAGAACCATACAAAGAGGTGGGAAAACACATAACTGACAGCAAAGTATATCCCGGGCAGGATCAACATGATCAGGCCCAGGAGAACAATCAGGAATATGATCAGGCTCAGTTTAATTAAGCTGCCGGTTTTTTCAAATCCTTTGAAAAAATCGGAAATTTCAATTTGCTGATCCCTGCTTACAAGGTGTGCCATATGAAAGTAAGAGGCCATGACCGGTCCCCCCAACAACACTCCGCTTATGGGATTGGAGAAGATAATAAGACCCAGAACAGAGAAGATGATAAATTCCGCAGGGGCTTTGCGTAACAGGTTGAATCCTACCTGCAGCGTACTTTCAATAGAGAGCCTGTAGCCTTTTGAAGCCTCTTCAACCTGCTTCTGTATGTCAAAAACAACCTCCATTGGTAAACTTTGTCACAAATTAGCAAAAAATCGTACATTTATTAGAAAAGCAGGGATTTGATGGAAGAGCATGAGAACCTGTATGAGAAGATCCGGGAGATCCTGGGTGGGAGTCCGGGCAAGCTGAAGATTCTGGAGCAGAAGATCGATATGGATCTGCAGATGGAGTATTACGATTGCTCCATGAGGATCAGGGTGGAGAGGGATGAGGAGTGGGCCCTTGAACATGTACAGTACCTGTCAGAACCGGGTTACTCCTGGGAGGTAAAGAAAGAGATTTTGGCGCGGCTGGCCAGTATTGAAAAAGTGGAATGCTTCCGGGCCATAGAATCCTATCTGAAGGATGCTGAAGAGCCTCTGCATTCATGGGCACTCCTTGCCCTGAATGAGAGTAGCATGCTGCTGGAAAGCAAGATAATGGATGAAAACCAGGTTTTTATATCCACTGGACTGGGGGGCAAAGATGAGAAATTACGCTACTTCGTGGTATTGATGTCAAGAAGACGGATCAATCTGACCCCGGCCCAGCAGATGGTTATTAATAATGAGTTTGATTATATTTTGAAGAAGTTTGATGCAGTGGTAGAGGAATCAAATTTTTCCGGATACCTGGCCACCATGTTGTTGTTGTTGCCCATGAACCTCTCGCTGAAATCAGTTTTTAAGGAGGCCATTGATGAATGCAACAGGTATGGCAATTTTCTGAATGACGACTTTATTGTGACCAATGTAAAGGTTCTCTCATTCGGAGAGATTGAGAAATTTATTGAGCGCAGGGGTGAACAGGACTAAGCGCTCTCCTCACCAAGATCTTCAAACTCGACGTTGGTGAAATCCTTCTCCTTTTCAACATGCTCTTTTGCAGGAACTCCCTCAGCCACATTTTCTATCACAGCGCTATCTTCCAGATCGATTGGTTGTGGATTGGCTTCGCGGATAAACGTAATAATCTCATTCAGGCTATCAGCAAATTTGTCAAAATCCTCTTTGTAGAGAAATAGTTTGTGTTTCTCATAGAAAAACTTTCCGTCGCGGTTAAATCTTTTTTTACTCTCAGTAATAGTCAGGTAGTAGTCGTTTCTACGGGTTGCCTTTACATCAAAAAAGTAGGTTCTTTTTCCGGCCCTCACAGCCTTGGAATGGATCTCTTCCCGTCCTGCTCCATCTGCTGCATACTCCTCAGATTTAACATTTCCTTCATCAATCATTACGTCAGATTTGGTTAGGGTTTACTTAGTTCATTTTCAAAAGTGTAAAATATTTTAAACATATTCAAATTTTGCTCCATTTTAGGTTTAGACCAAACTTGCTGTTGAACAGATGTTTTATAGATTAAAATTTAGTGTAAATTTGCAGCGTTAATGAAATTAGTTACCGGTTCTTTTACAAATGATCAGCAGGAGACAATTACGTATTAAAGCACTGCAATCTCTCTATGCATATTATACCACTGGCAGAGAGGATATGAGGCGCTCGGAGAAAGAGCTTCATTTCAATATTGAGAAAGCTTTTGAGCTCTATCATTACTTGCTTCTACTGATGATTGATGTGATCCTCTATGCAGAATCGCGGATTGAGATTGCCAGGAATAAGCGGATTCCCACTCATGAGGACCTGCATCCCAATACCCGTTTTATCAACAACCGGCTGGCCGGACAGCTGAGAAACAATGAACAGTTACTCAGGTTTGTGGAACAGCATAAGCTCAACTGGGTCAACCATCCGGAATTGATCAAAGAGGTATACACGCGATTGATTGAGAGTGATGAGTATGAGGCTTATATGAATGCTGATGAGCATGGGTATGCCGAGGATAAGCGCCTGGTAACCTTTATCTACACTCATATTATCTTCTCCAGCGAAAGGCTTGATTCCATCATGGAGGAGCAGAGCATCTACTGGAACGACGATCTGGAATTTATCACCAGCATGATTGTGAAAACCTTTAAGAAATTTAAGGAGGAGGACGGGCCGGATAAGTTATTGATGGATCTCTATAAGAACAGTGAGGACAAAGAATACGTGGTGAATCTCTACAGGCAGACCATTCTTCACCGTGAGGAGTATGTGGAGTACATCAAGCAGAATACACGGAACTGGGACCTGGATCGGATCGCTTTTATGGATATCCTGATCATGCAGATTGCCCTGGCTGAACTTGTTGCTTTCCCTTCCATTCCTACAAAGGTTACCCTGAATGAGTACCTTGAAATATCTAAGTTTTACAGTACCAGTAAGAGTAGTGTTTTTATTAACGGAGTGCTGGACAAGGTGTTGATGCAATTGAAGGAGGAGAAAAAAATTATAAAGAGAGGGAGGGGCCTGATAGGTGAGAACGATTGATTTGAACAAATTGGTACCCGGGGGCATTTTGTTGCTGCTGATTCTGACAGTGTCATCCTGTGGTGGACAAAATGGCAGTCAGGAGCAGGATAGCATCACAACGGAAGATATTGCACATATTGCAATAAATCAGTCTGTTATGGTTTTTGATACGCTGATCCACGATTTTGGAACAATCATTGAAGGTGAAAGGGTGGTCTGTTATTTTGATTACAGGAACGAAGGGGGAGAGGATCTGTTGATCACATCGGTGGAGGCCACATGCGGTTGCACCACTCCCGATTGGAGCCGTAAACCACTGAAGCCGGGTAAGAAAGGGAGTTTGGAAATTATCTTTAATGCCTCGGGCCGGAGTGGTGTACA